>JAFMQQ010000003.1 GCA_017354595.1 Micromonosporaceae bacterium | reverse complement strand
ACCGGCGTGTGCCGGCCGCCCTCTGCCTTGGTCAGCAGGTAGGCCCGGGCCCGGAACCGCCGGTGCGGCGCGATGCTGCCGGGCACCCCGATCACGTCGCCCCGGCGCACCTGGTCGCGCCGGACACCGCGCAGCAGCAGCGCCGCGTTGTCCCCGGCCTGGGCCGCCTCCAGCACCTTGCCGAACATCTCCAGCCCGGTGCAGACGCTGCGCACCGGCTCGCCGGTACCGATGATCTCCACCGGCTCGCCGAGGCCGAGTACGCCCCGCTCCACCCGGCCGGTCACCACGGTGCCCCGGCCGGAGATCGTGTACACGCTCTCCACCGGGAGCAGGAACGGCCGGTTCAGGTCCCGCGGCGGTACCGGCACCGAGTACTCGATCGCGTCCAGCAGCCGCTCGATGCTCGCCACCCAGCGCGCCTGTCCGGCCAGCGCACCCAGCGCCGAGACCGGTACCACCGGCACCTGCGCACCCGGGTAGCCGGTCGCCGTCAGCAGCTCGCGCACCTCCAGCTCGACCAGCTCCAGCAGGTCCGGGTCGTCGACCCGGTCGGCCTTGTTCAGCGCGACCACCAGGTGCGGTACGCCGACCTGCCGGGCCAGCAGCACATGCTCCCGGGTCTGCGGCATCGCGCCGTCCTCCACCGAGACCACCAGGATCGCGGCGTCCACCTGGGCGGCACCGGTGATCATGTTCTTCACGTAGTCCTCGTGGCCTGGCATGTCCACGTGGGCGTAGTGCCTGGTCTGGGTCTCGTACTCCAGGTGCGCGATGTTGATGGTCAGCCCGCGGTCCAACTCCTCCGGCGCCTTGTCGATGCCGTCGAAGGGCACGTACCGGTTGAGGTCCGGGTACCGCTGCGAAAGCACCTTGGTGATGGCGGCGGTCAGCGTGGTCTTGCCGTGGTCGACGTGCCCCATGGTGCCGATGTTCAGGTGCGGTTTGCCCCGCATGTAGTTCGTCTTGGCCATGGTGAGAGTCCTTCGCTCCCAAGTGGACTGTCCAGCGTGGACGTCCAGAGTGGACTGGATGCACAGGACCACCGGCTCGGCCACGGCGACCGGGGTGCCGGGCCGAGCCCTGGGCACCCTCCTCCGTGGGTCCTGTTACAGCGGGAGGAGGGTCACCCTCGCAGCCCCGCCGACCAGACCGGCTTCAGCCAGACACGCGCATCCGCCGGCCGGCACGGCAGCGAGGCTGCCGGCGACAGATCGGCGAACGCGAACATGCGGCCAGGGTACGGGCGCCAGGCAACCCCGTACACCGAAATAGCTAGCGTGCCCCCGCGACCGCGTACCGGTGCAGCGTCACGCCCTCGGGAAACGTCGCCTGTTCCAGCAGGTCGAGCTCGATCGGTCCGACCTCGCCGTCGAACAGCGGCCGGCCCTGGCCCAGGATCGCGGGGTGGGTGAACAGCAGCAGCTCGTCGAGCAGGTTCGCGTGCAGCAGCTGGGTTGCCAGCATCGCACCACCCACTCCGATGTCACCACCGGTCTGTGCCCGGATCCCGGCAAGCTGCCCGATCGCGTCGTCGCCGCCCACGATCCGGGTGTTGTGCTCGGCGCTGGTCCGGGTGCGGGAGACGAGAACCTTGGGCATCGAGGTCCATATCTCGCCGAACTCGCGAAGGTAGTCGGGCAGCGATTCGTCCCGGCGCGCGTCCGGCCAGAACGGGTCCATCATCTCGTACGTCGTGCGGCCCTCGACCATCAACGACAGGCCGCGCGCCCGCGCGTTGAACTCGCGGTGCAACCCCTCGGTGATGCGCACCCAACTCGGGCCACCGATCGCGGTGTGGTCGGTAGCGGCTCGCTCGATCTTCAGATCGAGGGAGACGTTCATCCAGTACACGAAGCGGCCCATGGCGCGCCATGCTACCGGGCCGCCGGGACCCGGCGGCGGCCGGCGAAGCCGCAGTCCAGCCGGTGATACCACTCGATGTCCGGGTCGCCCTCCAGCCAGCACCACAGGACCGGCTCGCCGGCGATCTCACCCGGGAAGTCGAGCAGTAGCGGCGCCCACCCCTTCACCTGGGCGCCACGGCCGGCGATGTACTCCACGTCCGCGTACAGGCGCGCCTCCCACGCCTTCGCCTCGGCCAGGCCACCGAGCCGGCTGGTGCCGGCGCGATCCAGATCGGCGCGCAGTTCCGCCAGGTCGGCCCGGGCCTCGACCAGCCCGGCGAGCCGGGGCAGTAGCTCGGCCAGGATCAACCGGGCCTGCTCGAGGGTCACGCTCTCACGCCTGTTCCGCGATCTCGCGGGCCCGGTCGCGGGCCGCCTCCAGCGCGGCCAGCAACGCCGCCCGCACCCCGTGCGCCTCCAGCTCCCGGATCGCGCTGATCGTGGTACCGGCGGGAGAGGTCACCGCCTCGCGCAGTTTCACCGGATGCTCGCCCGAGTCGCGCAGCATGATCGCCGAGCCGATCGCGGTCTGCACGATCAGGTCGTGTGCCACCTGCCGGGGCAGGCCGAGCAGGATGCCCGCGTCCGTCATCGCCTCGACCAGAAAGAAGAAGTACGCCGGCCCCGAACCGGACAGCGCCGTGACCGCGTCCTGCTGCGACTCCGGTACCCGGATGGTCCGGCCGAGCGGGGCGAACATCTCCTCGGCCAGCGCCAAGTGGTCGCCGGTGGCGTACGTGCCCGGCGAGATCGCGGTCATCGCCTCATCCACCAGTGCCGGCGTGTTGGTCATCACCCGGACCACCGGGGTCCCCTCCGGCAATCCCTTGGCGAAGAACGCGGTGGGCAGCCCGGCGCACAGCGACACCACCAGCTTGCCCGCCGGCACCTTCGGGCCGATCTCGGCGAGCAGCCCGGCCGCGTCCTGCGGCTTGACCGCGATCGCCAGCACGTCCGCCTCGGCCACCGCCGCCAGGTTGTCCAGCACCCGGATCCCGTACCGGTCGGCCAGCTCCCTGGCCCGCTCGGACCGGCGGGCGGTGGCGAGCAGCCGGCCGACCGGCCAGCCGGAGCGCAGCAGACCGGAGAGGAGCAACTCGCCGATCTTCCCGGCGCCGACCACTGCCACCGAGTGGGTACCCGGCGCGCCCCGGGAGGGCACGCCCCAATCGGGATGCGCGCCCCGGGAGGGCACGCCCCAGTCGGGATGCGCGCCCCGGGAGGGCACGCCCCGGTCGGGATGCGCGCTGCGGGAGGTGGCCGCGTCACTCACGAGCCGAAGAAGACCTCTGCCTCGGTGTAGCGGTCGACCGGCACGGTCTTCAGCACCGTGGTCGCCTCGGCCAGCGGTACCCGCACGATGTCGGTACCGCGCAGGGCGACCATCTTGCCGAAGTCCCCCTCGTGCGCCGCGTCGATGGCGTGCAGCCCGAACCGGGTGGCGAGTACCCGGTCGAACGCGGTTGGGGTACCCCCGCGCTGGATGTGCCCGAGCACCACGGTGCGGGCCTCCTTGCCGGTCTTCGCCTCGATCTCGTCGGCGAGCCACTGGCCGATGCCGCCGAACCGGACGTGGCCGAACGCGTCCAGCGCCTGGTTGTGCAGCACCAGTTGACCGCCGACCGGCTGGGCGCCCTCGGCGACCACCACGATCGGCGCGTACTGGGTCTGGAACCGCTTCTCCACGTAGGCGGCGACCTGGTCGACGTCGAACTCCCGCTCGGGCAGCAGGATCACGTTGGCGCCACCGGCCAGACCGGCGTGCAGGGCGATCCACCCGGCATGCCGGCCCATCACCTCGACCACCAGCGTGCGGTGGTGGCTCTCGGCGGTGGTGTGCAGCCGGTCGATCGCCTCCATGGCGATGTTGACGGCGGTGTCGAAGCCGAACGTGTAGTCGGTGGCGGAGAGGTCGTTGTCGATCGTCTTCGGTACCCCGACCACGCGTACGCCAAGCTCGTCCAGCTTGGTCGCCACGCCGAGGGTGTCCTCGCCGCCGATCGCGACAAGCGCGTCCACACCCTGCTCGGCCAGGTTCGCGCGGACCTTGTCCACGCCGCCGTCGACCTTGAACGGGTTGGTCCGCGAGGAGCCGAGAATCGTACCGCCGCGGGGCAGGATGCCCCGCACCTCAGGGATCCCGAGCGGGCGGGTCAGGCCCTCGAGCGGGCCACGCCAGCCGTCCCGGAACCCGACGAACTCGTGGCCGTACTGGCCGACGCCCTTGCGTACCACCGCCCGGATCACCGCGTTCAGGCCGGGGCAGTCCCCGCCACCCGTCAACACTCCGATGCGCATGCCCCTCTGTCCTCTCATCACTGTCGCGGCCGGGGAAGCGGATTGGTTTGCACGCGCACTGTAGCCCCCGACGCCAGTGGCGAAGCCGCCGGGTCCTCAGCCGGTGGCCGGATCCGCGGCCGGTTCCGGCGGGCACAGCACCCGCCAACGGGCCAGGTTGTGCCGCGCGTCGACCAGCGCGTCATGCCGACCCGCCGCATCCGGCAGCACCGGCCGTCCGCGGTCGTCCCACAACTGCCGCAGTTCCTTGGTGAACCGGGGAATCTCCCGTGGCAGCGCGGTCATCGGCCCCCACAACTGGGCCAGGATCACGTGGTCGTACGCCCCGTACCAGGCCCACAGCTCGATCTGCTCCCCCGGCCGGTCGCGCACCGGCGCCACCAGGAACTCGTACAGCCCGTCCCGGATCTGCGCCCGGGGGCGCCAGGCCGGGTCGCCCGGCGACGGCAGCTTGTCCAGCACGTTCCGGCGTACCCAGGGCACGGCGCGAGTTCCATCGAACTCAGTCGATACTGCGTAGAACTCGCGGCCATGCTCGTCAACCACGCCGATGGAGACCAGGTCCAGGGTTCGGCCGTCCTCGATGAACTCGCTGTCGTAGAAATACCGGTACGTCACCCTGGCATCCTGCCGCACCCCGATCTGTGCACAACGCGCCGTACCGGATACCCTCCCACCCGCGAGGCGAAACGTCCGGCACAATGCGTACTAGAGTGGCCACGCAGGGCTGTACATCGCCGAGCAGTAGCGCCATGATCGGGACAGTTCGCCAAGCTGAGAGCCAGCTTGGACCAGCCGACCGCGGGGAGGGGTGGGTCCGTGGACGTACGGCCGCCGGATCCTGGCGACGCGTTGGCTGGCGTTCCCTTATTCGCCGGGCTCGAACCCGAGGTGCGCGCGCGGGTGGTCGCGGCGGCCGTACCGCGCACCTACCGCAAGGGGCAGCTGCTGTTCGTCGAGAACGATCCCGGCGAGTCGCTGATCATCCTGCGCCGCGGCTCGGTCGCGGTGTTCCGCACCTCGCCCACCGGCGAACGCGCCGTGTTGAACGTGATGCGCCCACCGGAGATCCTCGGCGAAGTGTCCCTATTGGACGGTGCGGCCCGGTCGGCCAGCGCTGAGGCGATCGAGGACACCGCCGCCCTGGCGCTGTCCCGGGCCGCCTTCATCGAACTGGTCCACGCCAACCAGCGCATCCTCGACGCGGTGATGCGCTCGCTGGGCACGCTCATCCGCCGGCTCACCGACCAGAACGCCGACCATGTCTTCCTCGACCTGCCGGGGCGGGTCGCCAAGACACTGGTGCGGCTGGCCGGTGACAACCAGGCCCCGATGGTGACCATCGAGCTGAACCAGAGCCAGTTGGCCGAGATGGCCGGCGGCTCGCGGCAGAGCGTCAACCAGGCGATCGGGTCCTTCGCCGCCCGCGGCTGGCTGCGTACCGAAGGCCGGCGCATCGTCGTGACCGACCTGGTCGCACTGCGCCGCCGGGCCGGCATGGTGGACCGGTAGCCGGCCGCGCGCCGCGGGAGGCACGCGCGCTGAGACACGCGCCCCGCGTGGCACGCGCCGGCCAGCTTGCCCGGCGGCGTCAGTCGTGCGGACCGTCAGGCGCCTTCGCCGGTGTCCTCGCTACCCGGCCCGTTCCACGCCTCGGTGGCGTCGCCCGTATCGGTGCCCGTACCGGTCGTGGATGTCGGCTGGCTCGTACCGGTGGTGGATGTCGGCTCGCTACCGGGACCGTTCCAGGTGGGCTTGTCACCGGGACCGTTCCAGGTTGGCTTCACGATTGACTCTGCCTTGACGGTCGTGCTTTCCCCGTCGTCGACCACGCCCTGCTCCTCAAGCTCGGCGAGGGTCACGGGGTCGATGTCGACGACGTCTCCGGCATTGTGTACCGCACCCGACGGGTCGGTCCACGCGGCCGCGAGTCGCACATACACCTCCGTGCCCCCCAACTCGCGGATGTCCCAACTGAGGGAGCACTCTATCCGCTGCCCCGGCGGGTGTGGCCCGGCTGTCGGGTCAATGACGGCGCCGCGTCGGTTAACGCCTTGGTACCGCTGGCCCGGCGTGCCACGATACTTCACGCTGGCCTAGTCACCAGGAGGCAGCGATCCCTCCAATCTGCCCCAGCTGCGGTCGTCCCGCCGATCCGACCGACAGGTTCTGCGGGGGCTGCGGCATGAGCCTGCAATTGACCTGCGGCCAGTGTGGTCGCACGGTCGAGCCGGGCACCGCGTACTGCACCGGATGCGGACGGCCGATGGCGGAGGGCGCCCCGGTGCGCCAGGAGGACCGGCGCCGGGTCAGCGTGCTGTTCGTCGACGCCGTCGACTTCACCGGCTTCTCCGAGAGCGCGGATCCCGAACAGGTACGGCGGCTGCAGAACGACTACTTCACCACGGTGCGGCGGGTGATCCGGCAGTACGGCGGGGTGGTCGAGAAGTACATCGGGGACGCGGTCATGGCGCTGTTCGGGGCGCCGGTCGCAACCGAGAACGATGCGCTGCGCTGTGTGCGGGCCGGGCTGGAACTGCAGCAGGTACTCCCCCGCCAGCTGCGGGCCGGTGAGTTCACCTTCCGGGTCGGCGTCTCCACCGGCGAGGCACTGGTGGACGTGGCGGCCGCGCATGACGGCGGCCAGGCGATCGCGGCGGGAGACGTGGTGAACAGTGCGTCGCGGCTGCAGACGATCGCGCCGCCGGGCGGGGTGTACGTCGACGCGGCCACCTATGCGGCGACCGGCGAGGACATCGAGTACGACGAACACCCGCCGGTGACCCTGCGCGGGCGGAGCCGGCCGAGCCCGGTCTGGCTGGCGCTGCGGGTGCGCCGGGTGCGGCCCGACGGTGCCGATTCCGAGGCGACCCCGATGGTCAACCGCGAGCATGAACGGGCACTGCTGATCAACGCGCTGCACCGGACGGTACGCAACCGGGTGCCACAACTGGTCACCGTCTTCGGCGAGGCGGGTATCGGCAAGTCGCGACTGGTACGGGAACTGGCCCGGCACTCCGCCCGGCTGGCCGATCCGCCGGTCCGGTGGTCGTCGGGCAACTGCCCGGCGTTCGGGGAGAACGTCACCTATGCCGCACTCGCCGAGATCGTCAAGGAACAGACCGGGATCCTGGACACCGACGACGAGACGACCGCCCGCTCCCGGCTCGAGACCGGGGTGGCCGAGCTGGTCGGCCCGGAGCAGGCGGTACCGCTGACCGATGCGCTCGCGCCGCTGGTCGGCCTGCCCGGCTCCCCGCTGCCACCCGCCGACGCGGAGCAGGTATGGCGCCGGTACGTGCAGGCGATGGCGGCGCAGCGCCCGACCGTCCTGGTCTTCGAGGACCTGCACTGGGCCGAGGAGCGGATGCTGCGGTTCATCGAGATGCTCGGTGCCTCCGGCCGCGGGTTGCCACTGCTGCTGCTCTGCACGGCACGGCCGGAGCTGCGCGACCGCTATCCACAGTGGACAAACACGATCAGCGGCACCGTGTCGATCTCGCTGACCCCGTTGCGGGACAGCGAGATCAGCACCATGTACTCACTCATGGTCGGCAAGGCGTTCGCCGCAAGTACCCCGTACCCGCTGGTCGAGCTGGCCGACGGCAACCCGCTCTACGCCCAGGAATTCGTGCGGATGCTGGTGGAGGGCGGGGCCGACCCGGTTGCCGGGGGTACCGAGCCACCGCCCATGCCGGCCAACGTCCACGCGGTCATCGCCCACCGGCTCGACCTGCTGGACCAGGCGGACCGGGCGGTACTGCAGGCGGCTGCGGTGGTGGGCCGCAACTTCTGGCCCGGCGCGGTGGCCGCCGCCGTGGCCCGGCCGGTCGAGGCGGTGGAGTGGGCGCTGCGCCGGCTGGAGCAGCGCGACCTGGTCGAGGAGGTGGCCGGCTCGACGATGGCCACCCAGCACGAGTACCGGTTCCGCCACGTGCTGGTCCGGGACGTCTGCTACCAGCGACTGCCCCGGGTCGAGCGGGTCGCCCGGCACCACCGCACCGCGGACTGGCTGGAGACGGCATCCGGCGGGCGGCAGGCCGACCTGGCCGAGGTGATCGCCAACCACCGGTGGGCGGCGCACGAGATCGCCAAGACGGTCGGTGCGGACCCGGCGTCGTACGCCGTGGCGGCGCGCACCGCGATGCACCGGGCTGCCCGGCGGGCGTACGCGCTGCATGCGACAGAGACCGCCGTCGAATGGATCTCCCGCGCCCGCAGCGTCAAGCTCGACCCCGACCCGGCGCTCGACCTGTTCGCCGCCGAGCTGGAGTTCTACCGGGACAGCGAGGCGTTCCTCGCCGGCGGCGGACAGGCCCGCCTGCTCGAGCTCGCCGAGGCGCTCACCGGTGCCGGCGATCCGGCCGCCGCGGCGCGCGCGTGGACCCTGCTTGGTACCGCCGGCTGGACCCAGGCGGACCTGGCGGCGACCCTGCGCTATCTGGACCGCGCGGTCGAACTGTACGGCGGGCTGCCGGATACCGAGGAGAAGGCCTCGGCCCTGCTCGAGCTGGCCCGGGTACACATGCTCAACTTCGAGCTGGAGCCGGCCGTCGCCGCCGCCGCGGCAGCCGCGGCGATCGCGGAACGGTTGGGCCTGGCCGAGGTGCACGCGAACTCGGTGATCACCGTGGCGACCGCTCGCTACACGGCCGGCGACCCGGACGGGCTCACCGCGCTGGTCGAGGTGACCGAGCACTGCCGCCGGCAGCACTTGTTCAGCCTGCGGCGTGCCGTCCAGAACCTGGCCTGGGCCAAGCTGGAAGAGGGCGACATCGCCGGGCGTAACGCTCTCATCGAGGAGCATCATCACCTCGATCCGAGCGGCCGGCACGGCATGGGTACCAACTTCGCGCAGGGCGCCGCGGCCGCGTACTTCGCCGGCGACTGGCCGGCCCTGATCGGCGCGACCGTGGCGGCACTGCAGCAGGCGACCGTGGACTGGGATCACCACGTTGTACAGTCCGCCTGGCTCCGGGTACTGCGCGGTGAGCCGGTCGGTGAGGACGAGCCCGGCGAGGACGATGTCGACCGGGCGCTGGCCGCGGCCAGGCGCGGCGGCTTCCACCGGGTGCTCCGCTCGACGCTCGCCCATGCCGCCCTCTGCCGGGCGCTGCAGGGTCGTACCGGCCAGGCTCGGGGGCTGCTCGCCGAACTCGACGCCGACTGGTCAACCACGCACATGCTCGCCTGGGGCGAGTGGGTCGCCGCGGCCGCCAAGGCCGGCGCCGAACTCGGCGGCGATGACGCCCGACAGGTACGCGCGATGCTGGAGCGCGGCACCAGGACCACCCCATGGGTGGTCGCCGGCCTGGCGACACTGGACGGCGCGCTTCACGCCGATCCGGAACGGCACCTGGCCGCGGCCGAACTGTACGCCAGGATGGGCAACGTCACGGACCGGGCGCTCGCGCTGGCCGCGGCGGCCCGGCTCCTGCTGGCCACCGGTGAGCGGCGGCGGGCCGCCCCGCTGGTCGACGAGGTGACCGAGTTCGCCCACCGCAACGAGGCCAAGCTCCTGCTGCACGGACTCGCGGCCGAGGCACTCTCCCCCGCCGAGGCCGGAGTCGACACCGCCGAGGCACTCTCCCCCGCCGAGGCCGGAGCCGACACCGCCGAGGCACTCTCCCCCGCCGAGGCCGGAGCCGACACCGCCGAGGCACTCTCCCCCGCCGAGGCCGGGCAGGAGGCGACGGGCTGAATCAGGCGGCGAGCTGCGCGACGCTGCTCTGGTCTGTCGCACCGTCACCGGCGCCCGGCGTCGTCTTCACCTTCTGGGCGTAGACATCGACGTACTCCCGCCCGGAGAGCTCCATCAGCTCGTACATGATCTCGTCGGTGACGGCCCGCTCGATGAACCGGTCACCCGCCATGCCGTGGTACCGGGAGAAGTCCAGCGGCTGGCCGAACCGGATCCGGGGCCGGATCAACCGGGGAAGCTTGCGACCGCGCGGCTGCACGGTGTCCGCGTTGAGCATCACCACCGGTACCACCGGCGCGCCGCTCTCCAGCGCCAGCCTCGCCACCCCGGTCTTGCCCCGGTACAACCGCCCGTCGGGCGACCGGGTGCCCTCCGGATAGATGCCGAACAGCTTCCCTTCGGCCAGGATCCGGAGCCCGGTGTCGATCGCCGCCTGCGCCGCCCGGCCGCCGGAGCGGTCCACCGGGATCGTGCCGGTACCGACGAAGAAGCTGCGCACCAGGAATCCCTTCAGACCGCGGCCGGTGAAGTACTCCGCCTTGGCGACGAAGGTCACCCGGCGCTTCACCATCAGCGGCATGAAGATCGAGTCGAGGAAGGTCAGGTGGTTGCTCGCGATGATCGCTGGCCCGGTGGCCGGTACGTTCTCGGCGCCCTCGACCTTCGGCCGGAAGAGCGCCTTCAGCCATGGCCCCAGGAGGATGTGCTTCAACACCCAGTAGAGCGGCACCTTCCATCCCTCCCGTACCGTGGACCGTCCCGGTGGTTCCGATACGCCGGACGATGCGACCTGAGCCTACGAAGCGCGCCCGGCACACCACAACGCACTCCCCGAACAAGCACCCGCCGTGTCACGATTCAAGCCGACGGCGCGCCAGATAGCACGCCGAGTCGCGCGCGTGTAGCGCGCCAGCGGCCTGTGGGCGAGAAAGGAGGCCGGGGTGGCTTCGGGCGGCGCCCGCCGCGGCCGGCGGGACAACGGACTGGTCGCCGCCGTGTACGCCGCGGCCGGCGATGTCGACCCGCGGGTCGGCGAACACCTGCTCGACGTGCTCGGCCTGCGCGGTATCGCCGCATACCTGCAGCCCGCCGCCGACCTGCATCCGGTAACCCGGACCACGACCCTACCCAGCCGACCCACCGACCGGCTGTACGTCGACCGCGACCATCTCAGCGTGGCGCGGGACTTCCTCGCCCAGCTCGCCGAGGAGACAGCCGGCACCGACCCGGCCCGGCCGAACCCGGACGCCGACCAGGCTCCGGGGTCGGCGGACGAGCCGGCACAGAAGCGGTCCGGCGGGACGGTGGAGGCCGACGACCTCGACTCCCGGTTCGCCGGCATCGTGGCCGGCTTCGACGCGGACCTGGCCCAGACGCAACCACCCTGGCCGGCCGCCGAGGAGATCTCCGATCCAGCCACCCACCCGGAGGCCGACCTCCGGTCCGGCGACGAGGTGCTGGAGGACGACCTGCCCGGCGACGAACCACCTCGCTCGCTGCGGCGCTGGTCGGCGAGCACAATCGACCCGCACGGGGGGAGCCGGGCGGACGAGCCGTCCCTATTGGACGGGCTGGACACTTTCGGCACCGATCTGCCCGAGGCCGAGGACGAAGAGGGGTACACCCCGCCGCCACCACCGCCGCTGCCGAGGATCTCCTCCGCGGCGATCCTCTCGCTGCTGTCGATCGCGATCGGCCTGGTGGTGTTTCTCAAGCCGGGACTGCTACCGGCGGACACCAGCGTCGCCATGGTTCTCGGCTTCGCCGGCATCCTCGGCGGTTTCGCCGGGCTGATCTGGCGGCTGCGCTCAGGCGACGACGATGACCGCGGGCCGGACGACGGCGCGGTGGTGTAGCCGCCCCGGGAGGGCACGCTGGGTCAACCCTTGTCCAGCCAGTCGAGGATCGCGTCGATCGGCTCCGGCCAGCGTGCGTCGAGCATCAGGTCGTGCCCCATCCCCGGGAACAGCAGCGGCGCACCACCGTACTGGCGGGCCGCACGATTCAGCGCAACCAGCGGCACGATCCGGTCCTGCGGGCTACCCACAACCAGCACCGGCGGGTTGCCGACCGGGTCCTCCAGCCGGCCCGGCGCCAGTAGCTGCCACTGGGCCAGGGTCGAGGCCCGACCCAGCCGGGACGCGTACCCGCGGCCGACCCTGATCGGGAGCTCCCGGCTGAACAACTGGCGGCGGCTGGGACGCAGCCCGGCGCCGAACAGCGCCGGCAGGGTACCGGCCGGGTTGCCGGCGAGGACCGAGAACGCCATCCGCACCCCGCCCAGTACCGGGGCCACCAGGACCGCGGCGCGGGCCGGGTACCGCGCCAGCGCGCGGGCGACCACCAGCGCACCGGCGCCGTGCCCGACCAGTACCGCCTGGCGGGGCAGGCTGGCGGCCACCTGTACCACGTCGTGCGCGTATGACCGAAGCGTGGTCCGCGGCGCCGAGCCGCTCTTACCGTGGCCGCGCAGGCTCAGCGCGTACGCCGGGAAGCCGCGCCCGGCCGTGTGCTCCAGCCAGTGTTCGGTGAAGATCCAGGCACCGTGGCCGAATCCGGGGACGAACAGCACCGGGGGGCGGGAGCCGTCGGTGTCCGGCCGGGCGTACCGCACCTCACGGCGCACCGGCCGGGGTGGGTACGCCCACTCCAGCGGCCGGAGGATCCTCGTACTCATGCGGCCGGCTCCAGCGCTTTGAGGGTCTTCTGCAGTGCCCGTAGGTAGAGAACATGGTCGATCTCGAACCAGTGCCTGGTCGAGTCCTTCACGGCCGCCTTCGTCCACCGGCGGTCGGGCCCGCCGACCAGCGAGGTCCACAGCTGCGCCGCGCGCTGCGGCGCGGACTCGCGCAGCCGCAACCAGCGCGCCATCGCCACGGTCTGCCAGTGCACCAGCGGCAGGAGGCCGGAGTCCGGTTGCAACATGCCGGCCACGAACAGGGTGGGGTACGGCCGGGCGAAGGCGTGCATGTACAACCGGGGTCGACCGTCGGCCTGCGCGCCCAGCAGTTGCGGGGCGAGGAAATCGAACCGGGGCTGGTAGCCGGTCGCCAGCACAACCAGGTCTGGCTCGATCAGTTCGCCGGTGGCCAGCTCCACCGAGTGGCGCTCGAACCGGGCCAGGTCGCCGACGGGCACGATCCCGCCATGCCCGATGTAGTAGACCAGCTGGCTGTTGACGATCGGGTGAGTCTCGTAGATGCGGTGGTCCGGCTTGCGCAGGCCGAACCGGGTCAGGTCGCCGACGGTACGGCGCAGGACCCGGTGGAACAGCCACTGCCGCAGCCGCAGTGGCAGCCGCAGTGCCCGGGCGAGGTCGTTGACCTGGTCGGCCGGGCGGCCGTACACGTACTTCGGCGCGTACCAGTACCCGCGCCGGGTCGAGTGCCAGCACATCGTGGCCTGCTGGGCCGCCTCCACCGCGAGGTCGCACCCGGTATTGCCGCCGCCGACTACGAGCACCTTCCGGCCGCGCAACTGCGCCGCGTCCTTGTACGCCGACGCGTGGATCACCTCACCGCGGTAGTCGGCGAGGCCTTCGTACTCCGGCATCTTCGGCGACCAGTTGTGCCCGGTGGCGACCACCACGGCGGCGTACCGCTGGGTGCGGTCCAGGGCGCCCCGGCCCCCTCTGGTTGTCACGTCCCAGTACCCGCCCTCGGCCGGTTCGACCCGGGTCACCTCGGTACCGAACCAGACGTGCTCGCGCAGCCCGAAGTGGTCGGCGTACCGCTCCAGGTACTGCAGCAGCCGGCTGTGGTGTGGGTAGTCGGGCCAGCTGTCCGGCATCGGGAAGTCCGGGAACTGGGTGACCGACTTCGATGAGATCAGGTGCGTGCTGCCATACACGGGGCTGCGCGTGTGCCGCCAGTTCCAGGCGCCGCCGACGCCGGTCTCGCGTTCGAAGCAGTCCACCGCGAATCCCTGCTCGCGCAGGTTCTTCACCGCGACCAGACCGCTGGCACCGGCGCCGATCACGCAGACGGTCTCGCCCCGGCCGTGCACCGGCTGGTCCCCGCGCCAGTGCGTCGTCGCCGCCTGCGACGGGCCCAAGTCCGTCACCAAGACCTCCCCACGGTGCGTCACCTGGTCGGGTCATCTTGGTTGCTGGACGGGCCGTTTGTCCACCCGGTCAGGATGCGGGGAGTTCGACCTCGACCAACACCGGGAGGTGGTCGCTGGCCAGGCGGGCTTCCGGAGAGTCGACCACCTGGTACCGGGTGACCACGACGCGCGGGTCCACCAGCACCCCGTCCAGGCGCTGCGTCGGATCGGCGGCCGGGAAGGTGTTGGCGGCGAGGAGGGTACTGGCGGCCGGGCGGGTCTCCCGGGCCGGGTCGGCTGACCCGGCGTCCACCAACCCCGCGTCCACCAACCCGTCGCCCAGCAGCCGCCACACCTCTGCGCCGGGCGGCTCGTTCAGGTCGGCGCCGAGCAGCACTGGCAGCCCGGACCCGGCCGCCGCCTCGGCGAGCGCCCGGTGCAACAGCCGCGCCTGGCCGGGCCGCTCGGCCGGGTCGGTGGACAGGTGCGAACCGGCGACGAGGAAACCGCCACCGGCGACCGCGCAGCAGGCATGGACGGCGCCGCGCAGGTGCCGGCCGGGTGTCAGCGGGAAGGTCAGGCAGGACGAGCCGGTGACCCGTACCCGCATGCTGGTCAGGATCACGTTGCCCAGCGAGGGCGCGCCGCCGGCCGCGTAGACCAGGCCGGTCCGCTGGGCGAGCTGGGCGGTGCGGGTACGCCAGCGCAGCCGCCGCGGCGCCTCCTGCAGGATCGCCACGTCCGGCTCCGCGTCCCGCAGCACCGCTGTCAGCGCGGCCCGGTCGTCCCGCAGCCCATGGATGTTGTACGAGAGCAGCCGCAGCCTCGCCCCGGACGCCATTCAGAGCCGCCGGGCGATGTCCGCGGCTCCCACCACGCCGGCGGTGTTGCCGAGCAGCGCCGGGCGTACCTCCGCCACCGGCAGCCGGGCGCGCTGGGCCAGCGCCGACTGGTACGCGGTGCGTACCGGTTCCAGCAACAGATCCCCGGCCTCCATCACGCCACCGCCGAGCACCAGCACCTGAGGATCGACGATCTGCTCGATGTCAGCGAGCACCTGGCCGAGCCAGTACCCAATGTGCTCGAAGGCGCGGCAGGCGGCCCGGTCGCCGGCCTTGGCCGCCCGGGTCACGATGACTCCGGTGATCTGGTCGGTACGCCCGCCGGCCAGCCGGAGCAACTCCTCCGCGATGTCTGCCTCCTCGGTCGCCATCTGCCGGGCGAAGGCGACCAGCGCCTTGCCGCTGCCGTACTGCTCGATGCAGCCACGCCGGCCGCAGCCGCACGGGTGGCCGTCGGGCACCACCAGGACGTGGCCGAACTCTCCGGCGATGCCGTTGTTTCCGCGCAGCAGTTCGCCACCGAGCACGATGCCGCCGCCGATGCCGGTACCGATGGTCAGCATCACCATCGAGCTGTCCGCGTCGGCGCCGGCGCCGAACTGGAACTCCGCCCAAGCGGCGACGTTGGCGTCGTTCTCCACCACCACCGGTACGTTCACGTGCCGGGCGATCTCGTCGCGCAGCGGCTCGTTGCGCCAGGCGAGGTTGGGCGCGAACAGCACCGTCGATCGCTTGGCGTCGATCCAGCCGGCGGCACCGATGCCGACCGCCTCCACCTCGTACGCCGCCCGGAGCTCATCGATCACCTCGACGACCCGTTCCAGCATCCGCGGTACGTCCTCGGCCGGGGTGTCCCGGCGGGCCCGGGTCAGCACGTTGCCGTCCGGGTCGACGACACCGGCGAGCACCTTGGTCCCGCCGATGTCCACACCGATGGTCAGCCCCACCGTCGTCGTCCCTCCACGCAGCCGCGCCAATCCGCCGAGTGCCATGTCGCAGAGTGCCATCCCGCCGAATGCCCTTGCCTCAGGTGGCTCGCTCCAGCGACTCGACCCGGCGCTTGAGTTCCTTCAGCGCCGTGTCCATGATCATTTTCTCGGCCTTCCGTTTGAACATGCCGAGCATGCCGATCGCCAACTCCACCGAGAGCGTGTAGGTCACTGTCGAGGTACCGTCGCCGTTGTCGTCGATGTCGTACGAGCCGGACTGCGCGCGCTGCAGCCGGGATGGCTCGGTCAGGTGCCACTCGATGTGGGAGAGGTCGGCGGAGTACTCGTAGGCGAGTGTGTAATCGTCAGTCGCCACGCCCGCGTCGAGCACGAACCGCACCTGGCTGGCGTACCCGTCCTCGTACTCCTCAACCACCACTACCTGGCTGGCCGCCGATACCCACTCCCGGTAGCGCGGGAAGTCGCAGATGACTCCCGCGATCCGGTCCACCGCAGCCGCGATCACAATCGACTGGGTAGAGGTCTCGGCCATGCCGGCAGGCTACCGTGTGTATGGTCCCCAACTCCCAACCGGCCGGCGTGCTGCGCGGCTGGGTCGAGCCGATGAACCAGAGGAGGTCGTGCCGTGCACGAGTTCTCCGTTCCGCCGGTGGCCACCGTCGGCGACGCGGCGAACCTCACCGACCCGGTCTGGGACAACGCGGTACTGGCACCCGACGTGGCGCAGTTCGCCCGCAGAAGCGGCGACGGCTGGCAGGACGTGACCTGCGCGCAGTTCCGCGACGAAGTGGCCGGCCTCGCGGCCGGCCTGATCGCCGCAGGGGTACGCCCCGGCGACCGGGTCGCCCTGCTCAGCAAGACCCGGTACGAGTGGACGCTGATCGACTATGCGATCTGGACCGCCGGGGCGGTGACCGTCCCGATTTACGAAACCTCCAGCGCGGAGCAGATCGCCTGGATCCTGGCCGACTCGGGCGCGGTGGCATGTTTTGTGGAGACCGCCGGGCATCGGCAGGCCGTGCAGGCCGCCCGCGGCGGACTCGCCGACCTGGCGCAGGTGTGGCAGATCGAGGCCGGGGCGCTCGACGAGCTGACCGCCGCCGGCGCCGCGGTACCGGCGACCGAGGTGGAGCACCGGCGCCGCTGCGTCCGCGCCGACGACCTGGCGACCGTGATCTACACCTCGGGTACCACCGGACGGCCCAAGGGCTGCATGCTCACCCATCGCAACATCTACTCGGACATCGCCAACGCCCTGCCGGTACTCTCCGAGCTCCTCCACCAGGGCGCCACCACCCTGCTGTTCCTGCCACTGGCGCACTCCTTCGCCCGGCTGATCCAGGTCGGGGTGGTCGGCTCGCGGACCCGGATGGGGCACCTGCCGGATGTCCACAACCTCGCCGATGACCTGGCCCGGTTCCGGCCCACCTTCCTGCTCGCGGTGCCGCGCGTCTTCGAGAAGGTGTACAACGCGGCCAGGCAACGGGCGCACGCGGACGGCAACGGCGCCATCTTCGACTGGGCCGACCGGACCGCCGTCGCCTACAGCCAGGCGCTGGAGACCCGGGGCGGTCCGAGCCCGCTGCTCCGATTGCGGCACTGGCTCTTCGATCGCCTGGTGTACCGGCGCCTACGCGCCGCGATGGGCGGCCAGTGCACGCACGCGATCTCCGGCGGCGCGCCGCTCGGCACCCGCCTCGGGCACTTCTTCCGCGGCATCGGACTGCTGGTCTTCGAGGGGTACGGGCTGACCGAGACCTCCCCGGCGATCGCGGCCAACCGGCACGGGGCCATGCGGATCGGCACCGTGGGCCGGCCACTGCCCGGCGTGACCGTCCGCATCGCCGACGACGGGGAGATCCTGGTCAATGGCGATCTGGTCTTCACCGGGTACTGGAACAACCCGGGAGCCACCGCCGAGGTGCTGGACGCCGACGGCTGGCTGCACAGCGGGGACCTCGGCGACCTGGACGAGGACGGCTTCCTGTCGATCACCGGGCGGAAGAAGGAGATCATCGTTACCGCCGCCGGGAAGAACGTGGCACCTGCCCCGCTCGAAGACCGGCTGCGCGCCCACCCGCTGATCAGCCAGTGCATGGTCGTCGGCGACCGGAAGCCTTTTGTCGGCGTACTGATCACGATCGACGACGAGGCCTGGCCGCAGTGGCTGGCCGAGCACGGCCGGCCGGCCACGACCAGCGTCGCCGAACTGCGCGAGGACGAAGTGCTGCGGGCCGAGTTGCAGGTCGCGGTGGACGAGGCGAACCGTGCGGTCTCCCGGGCCGAAGCGATCAAGGTGTTCCGGGTACTGCCGCGGGACTGGACCGAGGCGACCGGCGAGATAACGCCATCGTTGAAGGTGAAGCGCAGCGTCGTGATGAAGGAGTGGGCGGACGAGATCGCGGCGATCTATGCCCGGTGACGGCGGTACCGGCGCCGGCGGTACCGGTACCCGCCCGGCGACCGCGGGGCCGCTGTGGCCACGGTCCACCCGGATGACCGTCGGGGCCCGACTCGGCCTGCTCGCGTTGGCCACCGCCTCGGCCCTGGTGGCGACCCGGGATGTCCGGTTACTCGCGTGGATCGGGCTGCTCGCGGCGGCGGGCGGGTTCGGCCTCGCCCTGCCGCGGCACCGGGTTGTCGGGCCACTCTCCCGGCTCGCCGAGGTGATCGTGGTCTGCTTCGCGGTCGACTCGGTCGCCATCCGGTCGGTCGCCGTCGGCGATCGGGATGGCGCCGCCGCAGCCGCCGCCTTCCTGCCGTACCTGCTGGCGCCGGTCCTCTCGGCCGCGGTCTACCGGCGCACCCGGGAATCACTCGCCCTGCTCGGCGTGGCGACCGGCACCCTGGTCGGCCTCGCCGCCGCCAGGCACTACCTCACCGATACCGACTTCCTGGTCCCTACGGTGCAATGGCTGCTGCTCGCCGCCGCCAGCGCCGGGGTGGTGGCGTGGGTACAGGCCACGCTGACCCGGCAGGAACCGCCGCAGCCGTACGCCGAGGCGACGCGCCTGCTCACCCAGCTGCGTACCGTCGCCCGGCAGCTGCCCGGCGCCACGCTCGACCCCGGTGGGATCGCCGAGCACCTGCTCGACGAGGTGCGTACCGCCACCGGGGCAGACCGCGCCGCCGTGCTGTCCGCCAGCGGGGGCTCGCGGCTGGTGGTGCTCGCGCAGACCAGCGGCTCCACCGACCCCGGCCACAGCGGCCTCGGACAGGCGGGTCTGGGCGAGGCGGGTCTGAGCCAGGCGGGTCTGGGGCAGGCGGGTCTGGGGCAGGCGGGTTACGCCGCTGGCGAGCGGATCGATTGGGAGACCTCGCTGGACTCCGACTCCGCCATCGCCGATGCCTGGGCCAGCCAGCAGATCCAGGTCGCCGGGCGCTCGCAGGCGCGGTCGCACCCGGGTGGCGAGGTTTCGGCGTTGGTGGTGCCACTGGTGGCCGGCGTACGTACGGTCGGCCTGCTGGCCGTCGAGGCCGACACGGCCGGCGCGTACCCGCCCGGGGTGGTGGCCCGGGTGGCCGCGCTCGCCGCGCCGACGGCGCTGCGGCTGGAGGCCGCGCTGCTCTTCGACGAGGTGCGATCCCTGGCCACCAACGAGGAGCGCCAGCGGCTGGCCCGGGAGATCCATGACGGGGTGGCCCAGGAACTGGTGATGGTCGGGTACGGCATCGACAACACTCTCGCGGTACTGCCGGCGGACGCGGTCGCCGCCTTCGAGGAGCTGCGTACCCTGCGCAGCGAGGTGACCCGGGTGATCACCGAACTTCGGCTGTCCCTCTTCGAGTTGCGCAGTGAGGTGGACCGGCAGGGCGGCCTGGCCGCGGCGATCGCCGAGTACGCGCGCGCCGTCGGTGCCTCCGCCGGCCTGCGGGTACACCTGTCGATCGACGAGTCGACCGCGCGGCTGCCGGCCGCGACCGAGGCCGAACTGCTGCGTATCGCCCAGGAGGCGATCACCAACGCGCGCAAGCATGCAGGCGCCCAGAATCTCTGGGTGACGTGTGCCGTCGATCCCCCTTTTGCCCAGGTTGAAGTGTCGGATGATGGTCACGGGATAGCCCGACAGCGGCCTGAGGGCCGGTACGGTCTTGCGATCATGAGAGAGAGGGCGGAACGTATCCGGGGCCGGTTGGAGATTCAGCCCCGAGAGCCGAGCGGAACGACGGTCGCCGTGGTGCTCGGGTCATCGCATAGGCGCGGAACCTCAGGGTAGTGGTCCACGTCGGTGGCGAGTCGGCGTCGTCCGTAACGGAAATGAGGCCAGCTCCGATAACCTCCACGCCACGTGGAAGAGAGGAATAGCCGGAAAATGTCCACCACCCCGACGTCGCCGGTCCGCACCAAGGTTCTGCTCGTTGATGACCATGACCTGATCCGCAAAGGCCTGCGGCACGCATTTGAGCGGGACCGCCAGTTCGAGGTGGTCGGCGAGGCCGCGACCGCGGCCGAAGCGGTACGCCAGGCCGGCGCCCTGCAGCCCGACGTCGTGATCATGGATCTGCGCCTGCCCGACGGCAGCGGGCTGGACGCGACCCGGGCGCTGCGGAAGTCCAGCGCCACCATGGGGATCGTGGTGCTCACCATGTACGCCGGTGACGACCAGCTCTTCGGCGCGTTGGAGGCGGGTGCGAGCGCGTTCGTACCCAAGACAGCACCAGCCGACGAGGTGGTCGCCGCGGCCCGGCATGCGGCGTCGGCACCGAGCGCGTTCACCGCGGCCGACCTGGCCGAGGCGATGAAGCGCCGGCTGGCACCGACGGGCCCGCAACTCTCCCCCCGTGAGGGACAGGTGCTGCGGCTGCTCGCCGACGGCATGAGCGTGGCCGGCATCGCCAAGCAGCTGTACGTCAGCGAGTCGACGGCGAAGACGCACATCTCCAAGCTGTACGAGAAACTCGGCGCGGCCAACCGGGCGCAGGCGCTGATGACGGCGCTGCGCCTGGGCCTGCTCGAGGCCCCGGACGCGCCGAAGTTCTGACCCGCGGGTACGGCTACCGGGTCGCCGCGGGCACCCGGCGGGCAGGCAGCGGTCGCCCGGTCAGCCGGCGCAGCACCAGGTACGCCTCGCAGCCCAGGCACAGCCCGAACGCGGCGGACAGGAACGCCGCGATCAGTGCGAAGGCGGCGGCGACCAGGCCGAGCGCGGTCACGCCGGTGAGGAACCCGACGGTGGCCACCGCGGTGAAGGCGAACCCGACCAGCTGTGCGAACCGCACCGGTTCGGCCGGCTCGAGCTCGGTCGGCCGGGACAGCCGGGGTGCCACGAGGGTGCGGTAGAGAATGCCGTACGGGCCGAACCGCGGGTTGGCCGCGGTGACCGCGAAGACGGCGGCCTGGGCCAGCGCGAGCCAGCCGGACGTGAGGATCAGGACCAGAACGAGCACGACGGTGGTCACGGCGGCGGCAAAGCGGGGGCCGCGCGGGTCAAGCAGCATGGCAAACCTTCCAGGGGTACGGCGGGCAGGCTCTTGCCGGCGGGGCCGGTGGAGCCGGCGATCAGGCGGCTGTTTGTTCGTCAGCCACGACACAGGCAGGCGGCGACCCGGCACAGGTCGATCGCGCGCCGCTTGGTCAGCCGCGCCGGTTGGGCATGGAAGGGCAGGCTCATGCGATCGCCGCGAGCAGTTCGGCCCGGGCGGGTGGGCCGGTAACGCGGTGGGTGACCCGGCCGGCCGGATCGACCACGAGCACCGTCGGGGTACGCCAGATGCCCAGGCGCCGCACCTCATCCAGGTGGCTCTCCGCGTCCACCTCCAGGTGCGCCACATCCATGGCGGCGGCGACATCGGCGCAGACCCGGCGGGCGACCCGGCACGGTGCGCAGAACGCGGAGGAGAACTGAACCAGCGTGGTACGGCCGGGCGATACGCCCAGTGCCACCAGCGCCTGCGACTGCTGCGATGGCGCCGCGTCCGCGGACGCCCGACCCGACGGCAGTACCCGGCCGTCGCGCCGGCGCCGGTACAGCCCGGTCAGGGCGGCCGCCAGCAGCGCCAAGAGCGCCACCAGCGCACCACCCGCGGGACTCATGCGATCAACAATGCCACAACCGCCACCGCCGCTTCACCCGGCCAGCAGGGCGCGCATCCGCTCCGCCTGGGTCTCCCACCGCCAGTGCCGCTCGACCCACGCCCGGCCGGCGGCACCCAGCCGCCGAGCCAGATCCCGGTCCGCGAGCAGCGCGGCGACCCGACCCGCGACGGCGGCCGGATCACGACCGTCCACAATGTACCCGGTCTGGCCGTCGCGTACCGCGTCCGGCGCCCCACCCGAGTCGCCCGCGACCACCGGTAGCCCGCTCGCCGAGGCCTCCAGATAGACGATGCCGAACCCTTCTACGTCGAGCCCGCCGACCCGGGTGCGGCACGGCATCGCGTAGACGTCGCCGGCCGCATAGTGCGCCGGCAGCTCGTTCCACGGCACCGGGCCGGTGAAGCGTACCGACTCCGCCACACCGACCTGCTGGGCCAACCGGTGCAGCCGGTCCCGGTACGGTCCCCCGCCGACCACGAGCAGCGCGGCGTCCGGTACCCGGCGCAGCACCGCGGCCAGCGCGCGGATCAGCGTGTCCTGCCCCTTGCGCGGTACCAGGCGGGAGACGCAGACCACCACCGGCCGGTCCGCCAGCCGGTACCGGCGGCGCACCTCGCCGCCGTCCACACCGGGGTGATACGCCTGGGTGTCCACGCCCGGGGCGAGCCGACTCAGCTCGCAGCGCCCGCCCAGTACGGGCTCCAGCCGGTGCCGGAAGTAGTCGCCGAGGTAGGTCACCACATCCACCCCGTCGCCGACCCGGCGCAGCATGCCGCGTGCCACCGGCAGCGCCGCCCAGCCCGCCTCGTGGCCGTGCGTCTGCGCCACCGCCCGGATCACCGCGGCACGGCGG
>JAFMQQ010000359.1 GCA_017354595.1 Micromonosporaceae bacterium | reverse complement strand
CTTCACGGTGACGGTACGCACCTCGGTACCCCGCCGCACCGTCAGCTCCACCTCCTCGTCGGCCTGGTTCACCAGTTGCTGCGCCACGGTCACCGGTCCGCCCACCGCCACCCCGTTGACCACGAGCACCTCGTCGCCCGGGTGTACCCGCACCCCGGGCCGGTTCAGTGGCGAGGTGTGCTCGGCGGACCACACGTCACCCCGGTACACCCGGGCGATCCGGGAGGTGGCACCGGCCGCCCAGTCCACGCCGAGGAACCCCTGCCGGTAGTGAGGGCCCTGCCGGTACGCGCCACCCAGTTCGTACGCATGCGAGGTGCCCAGCTCGCCCTGCAGTTCCCAGAGCAGGTCGGAGAACTCGGCGCGGGAGGAGACCCGGTCGACCAGTGGCAGGTAGCGCCGGTACACCTCGGCCCAGTCCACTCCGGACATATCCTCGGACCAGAAGTTCTCCCGCTGCAGCCGCCACGCCTCGCGGAACATCTGCCGCCACTCTGCGTCCGGCCGGACCGAGACCTTCACCCGGGACAGATCCACCCAGCCGCCGACCCGGCTCGGCTCGTCCGAGTCCTTCGGCTTCTCGGTCGCCTTCACCACCCGCAGCCGGTCGCCCGCCCGGTACAGCAGGGTGCGATGGTCGGCGCCGAGCCAGAAGTCGGTGATGCCGTCGGCGAAGGTCTCCGTCTCCAGCGTCTTGAGATCGAGGGTCTCCAGCGTCCGGTCGGTGGCCGGTTCGTCCTCGGTCAGGCTGGCGGCGCGCGCGCCCTTCACCGGGTACGAGCTGAAAAGCACCGTGTCCGCGGTGCCGGCGACGCGCTCGTACCGCCCCTCGGGGACGGGGAAGGCGACCACCCGGTGCTCGATCCCGTCCAGGTCGATCTCGATCTCCGGCGGCTCGCCGTCCTCCTGTACCGCGTCCTTGCCGTGCTTCTCGTCCTTCGCGTCCCTGTCGGCCGCCGGCGGCTCCGGCACCGGTACGAACGGCGCGGGCTCGCTGTCCCGCAGGGTCACCGCGTAGGGTCGCGAGCCGAGCGGGAAGGCGAGCTCGAAGTGCACTTCGTCGTAGACCGGATCGAAGTCACGCTTGCCGATGAAATAGAGGTACCGCCCCTTCGGGTCGAAGGCCGGCCGCCGGTCCTGCAGCACCGGCCGGGTGGCGGCGGCCACCTCGCCGGTCTCCGGCCGGGCCAGCCGGATCGCGGTGACCCTCGGCGCCTCGGGGAAGGTGTAGGCGAGCCACCGGCCATCCGGCGACCAGGTCGGGTCCTCGACCGGGCCGTAGTCGCTGCGATCCAGCACCCGCGCGCTGGCTCGCTCCCCGGTCAGGTCGACCACGATCAACTCGTACCGGTGGTTGGTGAGGGCGATCCGGGCCGCGGTCGGGCTCGCCGAAAGCTCCGTGACCCGGCCGACGTCCAGGTCGGCCAGCCCGTCCGGGGCCGGGTCCCCGAAGGCGACCAGCCGCTCCCGGTCCCCCTCGTCACTCGCGGCCGTCACCAACCGGCTCTTGTCGTTCAGGTACGTCAGCAGCCGGTACCGTACCCCATCCTGTTCTCCGTGCTGGGTAACCGAACCGGCCCAATTGCCGAAGGTGAATGCCTTGCCACGGGTGGTCAGCGCCAGCCGGGCACCGTCCGGCGCCAGCGTCACCGTGTCCAGATGCCGTACCGGGTCGGCGAACTGCCGGCTGCGCTGGCTGCGCGAGCTGCCCAGGCGTACCTCGATCCGGCGCGGTGCGAAGCCGTGCGGGCCGCCGCCGGCCGGGTCGGCAGGGTCGAGCAGCCACAGGTCGGCGCCGGCGTGGTAGACCAGCCGGGTCCCGTCGCCGGAGAGGTTGCGCGCGTAGAAGTCCTCGTGGTCGGTGTGCCGGCGCAGATCCTCACCCTCCGGCGTGCAGGAGTACACGTTGCCGACGCCCTCGTGGTCGGAGAGGAAGAAGACCCGGTCGCCGATCCAGCACGGCGCGGCCAGGTTGCCATCCAACCGGATCAGCCGGTGGAACTCGCCCGACCCGGTGGGGTCGACCCACAGGTCGCCGACCCGGCCGCCGCGGTACCGCTTCCACCGGGCCGGATCGTCCACCACCCGGGCCAGAACCGTGGCGCCACCCGGCCCGTACCCGATGCTGCTGGCCGGCCCGAGCGGCAGCTGCTCGGGCTGCCCGCCCTCGACACCGACCCGGTACAGCCACCGGTCCCGGTAGAACGGCCGCTGCGCATCGGTGGCGTAGACGACCGCGCCGCCGGCGTCGAAGCCGGAGACGACCATCAGCCCGCCCTGGTAGGTCAGCCGCCGCGCCGGCCCGCCGGCGGCCGGCATGACGAAGACATCGGCCGGCCCCTCCTCCCGGCCGACGAACGCGACCAGGCCGCCATCCGGGGACAGGCGTGGCCCGCTCGCCTCGCCCACGCCCGCGGTCAGCCGGTGCGCCTGGCCACCCCCGGCGGGTACGGACCACAGGTCGTCCTCGCAGACGAAGACGACGTTGTCGCCGCTGATGGCGGGTGAGCGCAGGTACCCGGGCTGGGTCATCGTGTAGTGCTCCCTTGGTTTCGCGCCGCCCGGCGGACGGGCTGCCGGTGTTGAGCATAGGCACAATCCGGCCGCCACATTGGCCGGTCGGACCCGCTGGCAACCCTCTGCCATGGGCAGGAACGTGACACCGCCCACCGATCGTCCACAAGCGACGGCGCTTTCAGGCGGGTGTGTATGGAGGCAGCCCGCCCGGCTGCTCGAAACCCGCCGCATCATCGGGAGCCTTTCCCAATCCCGATCGACGGGTTTCGAGCACCTTCCGGCCTAGCATGCACCTGGATCGCTATTCGCTGGGCTGTGAGGAGCTTCAATGGTTCATCTGTCTGGCCGGTCGGCGCGCTGCAGTCTGGGCGGCGCGGTATCCGGCTTGGCGCTGCTGGCCATGGCGTTCGCCATGGTGGTCGGTGTGCCGGCGTCCGCCGTCGCCGCGCCCGCGCCGAACCCGCGCGGAGTAAAGGTCGTCGCCGGAATCCACGACACCGCCGTCAACGACTGCAACGGCGGCGGCACCCTGCAACTGAAGGCGCCATCGGTGTCACTGCTGACCAGCAAGCAGGTCGCCGCCGCGGGCGCGTCGGTGAACAGCCGGCTGTTCCCGCGCGGTGTCAGTACGGTCCGGGTGACCATGCCCTGGGACGTGGCCGATCCGGGTGTGGTCGACGGCAGTGTTTCGGCCGACAAGACCAAGGACAAGCAGACCCTCAACGGCACCAGGGCATGCCTGGACGCGTGGTTGAAGGCGGTCTTCGCGCACCACCTGCAACCGGAGATCGACTTCCGTTCAGACACCAACTTCGCCAACGCCAACCACCAGGTGCGGATGCCGACGATGCAGCGGTACACCAGGGCGATGACCGCGTTCCGCAATGCCTACATCACCTGTGCATCCAGGTGTGCCGATGGCGGTCAGGTGCGGGTGATCGCACCGTGGAACGAGCCGGACAACCAGGGTGGCAACAAGATCGGCAGTACGTACGACGTGCTGCTCCCGGACGGCCACACGCACCTGGCTGGAAAGATCTGTCCCGCGAACCCGACCGCGGCCAACTGCGGCGCGGTCAGGGCGGCCCAGATGTGGGTCACCGACTACCAGGTGGTCGTGCAGGGCGGATGCCCGGGTTGCCTCGTCGTCGCCGGGGACTTCTCCGGCGGCTACGGGTTCCTCGGCATCCACGGCGGCGCCTGCCCGAAGGGCTGCAAGTACCTGTTCCTGTACAACAAGAACCTGGTGACCAGCGCGGGACAGCGACTGCAGCCCACGCGTTGGGCGGTGCACCCGTACTTCGACACCGAGAACTTCCAGGCCGGTACCCCGAAAAACCCCACCCGGTTGAGCGACTTCGCCAACAAGCTGCACCTGTACGGGTACCGCAAGGGAACCTTCATCTGGCTCAACGAGGTCAGCGTGTGCGACACACCCGGCCCTGCAACGTGCGCGAAGAAGATCGTCAACGGCAAGGTCGCCGCGATGAGGTACCTGGTGGGCAGCGCCGGCACCGATCTGACCATGTCGGTCAGCCCGAACGGGCCGCAGGTGGGTCGCATCGACTACTACTGCTTCAGCGGTGCGCAGCGCGCATGCAGCCCCGACTGGGCACTGGTGAACAACGGTACGGTGAGCCCGGCCGGCCACACCTACTTCAACTGGGCGAACGGCTAGTGACACCGGCACCCAGCCCGGCGCCCCC
>JAFMQQ010000055.1 GCA_017354595.1 Micromonosporaceae bacterium | reverse complement strand
GGGTTGGCCGCCGGCGCCGCATCGCCGCCCACCGCGTGCGGCGTCGGTACCGCCGGCGCGGTGGACACCCACGGCCGCGTCACGCACGCCACCTCCACGCTGCCCGGCTGGGCCGGCACCGACGTGCGGTCCCGGCTGAGCCGCCGGCTCAGCCTGCCGGTGACTGTGCACAACGACGTCCACGTTATGGCGCTCGGCGAGGCCCGCTTCGGTGCCGCCGCAGGCGTGGCGGACGCCCTGGTCGTGGCGGTCGGTACCGGAGTCGGCGGCGCCATCGTCGCGCGCGGCGAGCTGGTGGCCGGGCGGCACGGATTCGGCGGCAGCATCGGCCATCTACCGGCGGTGCGACGCGACGGCCGGCTCTGCGGCTGCGGCCTGCGCGACCACGTCGAGGCGTACGCGGCTGGGCCGGCGATCGTCGCCGCCTACGCCACCCGCTGCGCTGCCCAGTCGCCGACGCTGGAGGAGATCGGCGATATGGCCGCAGCCGGAGACCCCCTCGCAGCCCAGGTCATCGCTGAGGCCGCCGAGGTTCTCGGCACCGGCCTGGCCGCCGCGGTCAACCTCATCGACCCCGCCGTGGTGGTACTCGGCGGCGGGGTCATCGGCCTCGGACCGGCTCTGCTAGACCCGGCCGAGGCGGCGATGCGGGCCGCGGCGTTGCCCGGCCCGGACCGGGTTCCGCTCCGCCCGGCCGCGCTCGGACCGGCCGCTGTCGTCGCCGGCGCGGCAGCGGCTGCCCTGGACATCTCGGGTGGGAGGTGATCGACACCAATCTGATCGACGGCCGACTGTACGCCAGCCGATCGAGGCAGGGTGGAACGCCAGCGGGTCAAACAGGCCAGGCGGCGGCCGCCCTGGTACCAGCGGCCGACGGAAGCATCCGTGGCGCCGCCTCGGGTGTGCGCTAAGCCTTGACAGGAGGTCCACCGTGGACAGACGCTTCGTGGTCGTCGCGGCCATCGCCAGTCTGGCCCTGGCGCTGCTGCCAGCGCCCGACTCGGCGAACGCCACGCCGAATTGCACCGCATCCCCCCGGCTCTCCGGCTCGTTCATCCAGCCCGACCTCGTGGACAGCTGGACCAACACCCAGATCGCCAATGAGGACACGAAACTCAAGAACGCCTGTATCACCACCCAGATCCTGCAGTGGACCGCCGACAGCAAGAACCACACGGCCACCTACGACACCGGCCTGACCGGCTACACCTGGAACACGTCGACCGACGTACCGGACCGGCTGCTGTCGCACGCCGAGTCAGCCGGCATCGATGCGTACGTCGGACTGCAGATCAACGACGACTGGTGGACCAAATACGCCGACGACACCACCTGGCTCTCCAAGGAAGCAACATTCTCCGAACAGCTGGCGGATGAGGTCTACGCCAACTACGGTCCCTACGACTCATTCGCCGGCTGGTACCTGCCGTTCGAGGTCGACAACGACCACTTCCAGACCACCACCGAGCAGGACAACCTGGCCCGCTTCTACGCGACGGTCATCGGCTACCTCCACTCCACCTTCGGCCGCCCGGTCGTGATATCGCCCTTCTTCAACGCCAACCTGGGCGGCGCGCTCGACCCGTCGGGGTGGCAGACCATGTGGACCAGGATCCTGGACGACCTGGGCTCGACCGCTCCCGATGTGATCGCGCTGCAGGATGGAGTCGGAGCTGGCCACGCAACCAGCGCCCAACTCGGTGCCTGGTTCAGCGCCACCAGGTCGGCCATCAGTACTGCCGGGGTATCGACATCGCTCTACGACGACGCCGAAACCTACCAGCTCGGTCCGTCGGGGTTCCAACCCATGCCGATCGGCCCCGTGGTCACCGATATGTCTGCGGTATCGGCCTCGGTCGCCGGCTACTGGAGCTTCTCGTACGACCACTACCAGTCGCCGCTGTCGACGTTCGCGAACTCCGCCTACCACAACAGCTACCTCAACTACCTGGCCAACGGCACGGTCGAGAGCACCGCACCGACCACGCCCGGGCCGCCCAGCGCCAACGCCGTCGACTCGCAGACGGTCAGCCTCAGCTGGACCGCTTCAACGGACGCCGTCGGCGTCGCCGGATACGACATCTACCGCAACGGCCAGCTCGTGGCCGCCACCAATGGCACCGGTACCGGCTTCACCGACACCCAACTGGACGCATCCACGAGCTACACCTACACCGTGAAGGCCTTCGATGGTGCGGGCAATACGTCCTCGGCGAGCAGCAGTGCCAGCGCGACCACGCCGGCCGGACCTTCGTACGGCACGAACTGGTCACTTGGCAAGACGTACACGGCCAGCGTCGCGGCCGACGCGTCCTATCCGGACACTGGTGGCACCGAGCTCACCGACGGCGTCTTGGCCGCGACACCCACCTACGTCGCCGCCTGGCAGGGGCGTAACAGCGTCGGGACCTACAGCTTCACCATCGACCTTGGCGCAAGCCACGCCATCAAGT
Organism: Micromonosporaceae bacterium; assembly: GCA_017354595.1. Lineage (GTDB taxonomy): Bacteria > Actinomycetota > Actinomycetes > Mycobacteriales > Micromonosporaceae > DATEJJ01. Next base: position 8,116 of record JAFMQQ010000055.1, on the reverse strand, counting down.
CGCTGAACAGCACCTGGCTTCAGGTCCGCAGCGACTTCGTGTTCCTGCCGAACTCGGTGACCTATGCCGTCTCCACCGACGGCACCAGTTACACCACGGTCGGCACCATCAACCGGCCCGCGATCGATAGCAGCGACCAGATCAAGACCTACCGCCTCATCGGACTGAACGTCACCGGTCGATACGTAAGGATCACCGTCGACGGCGGTACCGCCTGGTCGATGGTGGACGAGGCCCAGGCGCTCACGACCTGAGCCCTGACGATACGAGCCAGCGGGGCCGGGCGCTGTCCGGCCCCGCTATGCCGGCCGCTGACCGGAACCCTACGAGTGGACCGAGCCCGATCTTGAACACAGTGGCCACAGTGGACGCTGACTTCAAGGAGGGGCGACGGTGGTGGCGACGCTCCGACGGGTACACGCTGGGCCCGCTCCGGGAGGACCGCCCGACCCTGCCCGGCGTCATCCAAACTGTCAGTCCAGCGCGGTGATCCGCAGCCAGTCTTCGAGCTCGGACACCCGTCAGCAGGGCGACGGTCCGGCGAAGCCAGGATCAGTGCGGGCCGGCCGGTGGGCCGGGTGGCGGTACCGGGCCGGGTGGCGGAACCCGCGGCAGGCCCGGCGGCGGTACTGCCGGTGGCGGCCAGGCGGGGCCGACAGTCGGTACCGGACCCGGTGGGCGCATCGGATAGCCACCCGATGGAGGCCACGGGTAGCGGGGTGGCGGTACCGGCCGGGCGGGCGGTCGGGGCCGCGCCGACCGGTAGAAGCGGTGCGCCGCGGGCAGGGCGAGCAGTATCGTGGCGGCGATCGCGAACGCCACCGTTGTGGCGGCCAGGATCAGGCTCATCCGGTGGTACCAGGAGATGCCGGCGTAACCGCCCACGGCCGAGCTGATCGCCTCGACGAGCACGGTCAGGCCGACGAGGACCCACACCAATATCCTGGCGGCGTTGCGGCCCTGGCCGGCCAGTACCGCCAGCGCCAGGTACAGCACCCCGGCCAGCAGTGACACCAGGGCGAGCAGTACCAGACCGGCGCTCGCGAGCTGGCCCGCCGCCTGGTCGCCGTTTGAGTCCGCGTAGTACCGGCTGGTCTGCGGCAACGCGTAGAAGGCGATGATGGTCGCGGTCACCCGGGCGGTGGCGACGCCGGCGAGCAGGTAGCAGGCGAGGAACACCACGACGGGACTGCGCGGCCGGGTGGCCGCCGGCATGGTGGCCCCGGGCATGGTGGCGCCGGGCATGGTGGCGGCCATCACCGGACCACCGTCATCGCCCGGCGGCGCAGCAGCAGCAGTACGCCACCGACCATCCACGCCAGCAGCGGCAGCAGCGTGACGATCCAGAAGCTGGGCCGGGATGTCGGGGACGGCAGCGCGAGTTGCAGCTCCGGCAACGGCCGCGCGGTCGACTCGCCGCCCAGCCAGACCAACCCCTGGCCGGCGTCGCTGGTCTGGCCGTACAGCGCCTGGCTGACCGTGCCGGGCAGCTGCCCGTACAGCTTGGTGAAGGTGGAACCGCTCATCTTCAGCCGCGGAACCCTGCTCAGGTCAACGCCTCCGTACAGGTATGTCACCGTCTGGACGACGTTGCCCTTGCGGGTGGTATGCGTGACCTTGAACTCGCCATTCTTGTACGACTTGACGTACTGGTCGAATGTCTCCTGTGGACTCCACGGTTCCCGTAGCGGCCAGTCGCTCGCGTCGCCCTTGTCGATCAGGTCCGAGTACGCGGTCTGCCGGGTCTGGCTGCGCTCGCGGTACCACTGCGCGGCGATCCGGCTGACGTACACCCGGCGCAGGTCGGCGTACTCGGGCGCGTGGTTCACGGCGAACTCGACCTGCGGCAGGATCGTCGAGCGGTACACCGCCTCGTTGTGCTGCGTCTCCGCCTGGCTCTGGCCGGGGCAGCCACTGGTGCCGCCGACGCCCTTGGTCTTGGTGTAGTCGGTCTCCAGCTTCACCTGTAGCGGCGCGCTGATGATGTAGAGCTGGCCGTTGTCCTCCCGTACGCTGGCCGGCCCGGGCACGATCCACTGCCGCATCGAGACGCACTTCGACTCGCCCTGCAGCGCCGCCCAGTACCGCGCGCCGGCCGGTGTGTCCGGGTGGATCAGCTTGGCGACGCTCTTCTTCATCTGCAGGTCGGCCTGGAGCAGTACCCGTCCCGCATCGGTCCGGCCGAACCGGGCGTCCATGATGCGGTCCGGCTCGTCCGGGTTGAGGTTCACGGTGAACGCCGAGGTCGGTAGGGCGAGCCAGACGAAGAACGCGTCGGAGGCGAGTTGAGCCGCCTGTTGCCCGCCGTAGGATTGCGTGCCCTCCGGTGCCGGGCGGGCGCTGAACGCGTACCCGAGCCCCGGCCCACCCTGGTAGGAGTCGGAGACGTAGCGCAGCTCCAGGGTGGAGAAGTCGACGCCGCCCAACGGGTCGTCGGCGCCCAGGTCTTCGTCGTCCAGCTCGGTGGCAAGGAAGTTGGTGATGTCATTCGCCGGGGCCGCGTCCGCAGCGGAGTCCGGCGAGTCGGCGATGGCGTCGGCGAGCGCACCGTCGACGGGCAGCTGGGTGGAGCCCGGCGCCGACATGATGCCGGCGCCGCCCTCCGGCTGTGTCGGCGGCGGGCCGCCGGTCTTCGCCGGCGCGTTGCCGGTGCCGGGTGTGCTGGTCGGTGCCGGGTTCGCCATCGGGATGGGCTGCGGTATCGCCGGCATCAGCCGTACCACGATGGCGGGAAGGGGCGTCGCGCCGGGCGGGAGCGAGGCGTTGAACCGGGTCCGCCGGTTCGCCGCGTCGATCAGGCGCAGCGCCTTGGGCGTCGGCTTCACCCGGAACACGTAGACGACCTGGACGCCGGTCGCGTCGACCGCCTGAACGTAGCCGTTCAGCTGCAGTATCGCCCGGTCGGTGAGTGCCCTGGTGTCCTTGACCTCCCACGCGCGCTTGACCGACGGGTTGACCGGGAACGCGTCGGGCCGGATCGGGGCGTAGGGAATGGGCTTGTCGAACTGGTAGTCGGCCGAGCCGGCGATGCCGACCTGGTGGAAGACGAAGTCGGCGTACGCGTTGCCGCGGAAGTTACTGTCCACGCCGGCCACGTACCGCTTGACGAAGGTCTTCCACAACCGCTTCAACTGGGCCGGTGTGGTGGAGGCGGGGTAGGTCTTGAGCTTGTCGCGCCAGGACGCGTACAGGTTGTCCCGGCTGCCGTACGGGTACTTCCTGGGGTCGGCGGCGAGGCCGAAGAGGTCCGTGGGCTTGGGCGGGTCCTGGTCGGCCAGCGGCAGCAGCTGCGGCGCGGCCCCGTAGGTGAACGCCTGCCACGGTCCGTGCGGCAGGGCAGCACCCGGGTCGTATCCGGGCAACGGATCGGACCAGCCGCTGGGCGCGGCGGCCGGCGTTGGGCCGGCCGCTGCTGGAACGACGCCGAAACCGAGAACGATGACCGCGACCATCCCGGCGAACAGCGCCGCGAGCCGCGGTCCGAGCAGTCTGGATGGAACCCGCCGACGTACCACGTCACATCCCCCCCGTGGCGGCAACCTGTACGCATAGTATCGGCAGGGCATGCCCGCCGGTCAATGCGACCCGCGTCTACTCCGCGTGATTCTCGTACGCGCGCCGCAGCAGGTGCGGGTCCCGGCGCTCGACCAGCGCCTGTAGCCCGACATAGGGCACCTCGCCGGCACCGCTGGGTTCAAGGTCCACATAGGGGTGTCCGGCGTACAGGTGGATCTCCGGGTCGCCGTGCCGGTAGCACCACCGGCCGCCGCGGATCCGGCGCAGCGCCTCCCCGGTGTACCACTCGGCACCGGCGACGAACGAGCGATGCTCCTCAGTGGACAGATCGGCCGGTGTCGGGGTGACCCGGAGCACCAGCGAACCGAGATCGTCCAGCGACCGGGCGGAGAAGTCCCAGACGATTCCCGCGCCGTACCGCTGCACCCAGCCCGGGAACGCCTCCTGCCGGTCGGCCAGCCAGGTGCTCAGGTACTCGACCTCGGCCTGCTCGGCGACGAGTGGATCGACGCCCGGGGTCAACCGCTTGACCGGCGCCCAGTCCGGGTGCTCGGCGCGATAGGCGGCGACCGCCTGCGCCCAGTCCGCGTACTGCCGGCCGAGCCGGTCACCGGTGCGCTCGCGTACAGCGGACAGGACCAGGTCGAAGGGGGAGAGTTCGGGCAGCCGCAGCGCCGGATCGGCCTCGATCGCCGGCACGAACCCCGGCTCGTTGGCCGGCCTCCAGCCGCCACCGGCCAGCCGCAGCAGCATCTCGCCCAGGTATCCGGCCACGCCCTCGACCAGCCACTCGCTCTGCTCGTGCTGGCGCATCTGGTCGCGAAGCTCGTCCGGCGTGCCGTACCAGTCGAGCAGGCGCCGCTCAATGGCGACCAGCGAGCCGCCGGAGAAGTCCGGGTCGAAGTTCTCCTCCCGCCCGACATCGCGCAGGACGTCCAGTACCGCGGGTAGGCGGACGATCCATTCGTCGACCTCGGCCCAGTCCTGGGCGGGTTCATCCACGGTACGGCACCCTACCCGCCGGTGCCGTACCGGCGGCAACCGCGTGCCCGGTAGCCGGTACCGCCGCTCGAACGGCGCCGCCGGACCGTCCACAGTGGATGGCAACGGTCAGCCGGCGAACTGGTGCTGTACCGCGCCACGCACACCGGTCTCGACCGTGAACACCGCCCCGGCTCCGGGTTCGGCGCGGTCGCCCAGATCCAGCCGCGAGGTGGTGATGTAGAGCGAGCTGCCGCCCGTGCCGCCGAAGGTGCATGAGGTGACCTGGCGGACCGGAAGCTCGATCCGATCGCTGAGCCGGCCGGTGTGGTCGTACCGGTGCACGGCCCCGCCGCCCCACAGCGCGATCCACACGCCGCCCTGCTCATCCAGGGCCATGCCGTCCGGCAGGCCGGCGCCGGCTTCGACGGTCACGAAGGTGCGCCGGTGCCCGAACGCGCCGGTCCCGGGGTCGACCTCGAAGAGGTCCACCCGCCCGGTGGGCGTGTCGTTGTAGTACGCGTGGCGGCCGTCCGGGTGCCACTGCAGCCCGTTGGAGACCGTGACACCGGTCAGTACGACGTGGACCGAGAGGTCCGGATCCAGCCGGTAGAGCGCGGCTGCGCCGGGGGTTCCCGCGTACGCCATGCTGCCGCAGTAGAAGCGGCCTCGCCGGTCGCAGCCGCCGTCGTTCATCCGCAGCAGCGGGTCGTCGAATGCCGGGATCTGCTCGCCCTCGGGCCTCAGTTCCGGTGAGAGCAACCGGAAGCCTCGCTCCGTCGCGAGGACGAAGCCGCCGGCGGTCCGGGCCCGGATGGCGGCCGCGACACCGCCGATCACGTGCCGCGAGGTGGTGCCGGATGGATCCACGGCGACCAGCGCCCCGCGCAGCATGTCGACCAGGAGCAGCCGCCCCGCGGCTTCGTCCCAGAACGCCCCCTCGCCGTGCTCAGCACATGGCGCGGTGAGTTGGCTCGCCATGGTCACGCCAGTCTCCGTCCACAATCGACTAACCGGTACCGAACCGCGGGGGCGGGGCGGGTTGTTCCCGCGCACCGATCGGGCTCATCGACAAGCCGGTGACCGGTTCCGGCGCGTACCGGTCCAGGATGTCCAGGCCGAGCCGGGCGCGGCGGACGCGCTCGGCCGCGGAGTCGACCACGGCGCCGGCCAGGTGCCGGCCGCTCGGGTAGATGTCCGGCGCGTTGCGCAGCCCGAACTTCAGGTAGATCGGCGCGGCGACCCGGACCAGCTCGGCGATGTCGTAGAGCCGGACGAAGCCGCCGATGCTGTCCGGTGCCTCGACGTAGAAGTCGATGGCCGTCGGGCTCACCGCGCGCAGCTCGGCGAGCTGAGTCAGGCTCAGGTCGCTGGGCACGTTGACCGTGTCCGCGCCGAGCTGCCCGAGCAACCGGAACGAGGCGGGGTTCGCCGGTGCCGCCTGTACGCTCATCTTCAGCTGTATGCCGGCCGGCAGCACGCCCTGGGTACGCAACTGGTGCAGCGTCCGGAGTACGCCTTCGTCGGCGACCAGCAGGCTGGGTACCCCGAGACTGGCGGCCCGGACCGCCTCGGCGACGCACGCGGCCAGGCCGTCCCGGCCGCGTACCCGGCCGCCGATGGTGCCGCCGGCGGTTCGCTGCTGTGCCCCGACATCCCAGCCGGCCCGGGGACCGACGAACAGGCACAGCTCAATCTGTCGATCGGTGCTGAGCGCGACCATCTCGGCGATCTCGGCGTCGGTGAGCATCATGACGCCGGAGCCCTGCGATACCCGGTGGATCGGGACCCCCAGGGTGTCGGCGGCTCCCAGTACCGCGTGCAGCGCGGCCGGACCCTCCACACTGGGAATCTCGACCCGCCAGGCGCCGCCGTCCGGGAACCGGTGCAATGACGCCGGCAGCGCGCCCGCAGCGGCGCGCAGGCCGACCCGGGCCAGGTAATCGGCGCCGGGGATTATGACGGGTGGCCAGTCGAGCTGGGCGAGGACCGCGGCCCACCGGGCCGGCATCCTCCGGCCGGCTGCGGCCTCACCGGCCGGAACTGCCTCGGCCATGGCGTACGGATCGGGCACGAAACCCAGCCGCAGGTAGGTCTTCAGCGCCGGCAGCCGGAAGTCGTCGGTGCGCAGATAGATCGTGGTCGCGCCGAGATCGACCAGGCGCGCGGTCGCGGCGGCGGTGACCAGCCGGCCGAGGCCGTGGCCGGCGTGCCCGGGGTGGGAGGCGATCCAGCCGACCTCGTGCCCGTCCGGGTACACGCCGGGAGCGGGATTGTTCTGGGCCATCCCGGTCGCGACGAGCTCGCCGGTGGACTGGTGGATGGCGACCTGCCAGCCGCCGGGTACCACGCTCGCCTGGACGGTCGCCAGTTCCTCGTCGCTCCAGCTGCCCAGCTGCACCCGGGCCATCAACTCGCGGAAGGCGGGGATGTCCGCCGCCTCGCCCGGGCGCAGCAGGTAGCCGGGTGGTGCCGCGAGCGCCTCGGGTGCGGGGCGACGACCGGCCGGCCAGCGCATGTGTAGCTGCGGTTCAGGCACGAGGGGCCTCCCGGCCGGGCTCGACGCCGATCCCGGCTGTCCACAGTCGAGGGTCGGGTACGTGCACCCAGCCACCGCCCTGCCCGGCGGAGTTTTCGGAGACGATACCGGGCAGCGACATGTCCAGCGCGTCGAAGACGCCGGCCGGTGGCTCGACATCGTCCACAATGGACCGGATGAACTCCAGCACCGGCCAGGCGTCGGCGCCCCAGTGGCCGGCGCCGGCGGGCACCCGCCGGTAGCGTTCGGGCAGGAACTTCTCGGTGTACGGCTCCAGCGGTTCCCAGGCGTTGTCCGGACTGCTTCCGTGCAGGTACACCCGGGGCTGCTGGTCGCTGGCGCGGGGTGCCTCGTACGCCCCGCCGGTGCCCTGGAGGCTGTAGTAGTCCATCAGGTGCGGCCGGTTGGAGAGCAGGTCGAAGCGGACCTTCAGCAGCGCGCCGCGCGAGGTGCGGCACAGCAGCAGTACGGTGTCGTCGATCGCGTGCTCCGGGTCGGTGTGCCGGCCGGTGCCGGTACAGCTGACCGCGGTCACCCGGTCGCCGAACCACTGCAGCAGCGGGCCGAGGCTGTGCGTCGGGTACGTGTGCCCGATCCGCCCGACCTGCCAGTAGTAGCGCCAGGTGGGGGTACCGTCGGGCCTGGTGTGCCAGCCGCGCATCTCGTGCAGGTACTCGCCCTCGCCGTAGTACAGGTCGCCGAACAGCCCGGCCCGGGCCATCGCGGCGACCACCAGATTGCTGCGGATGTAGCAGTAGTTCTCGGCGAGCATGTACCGGGCGCTGCTACCGCGTATGGCCGCGACCAGGTTCTGCGCCTGCTCGATGGAGACCGCGGCCGGAACCTCGGAGAGTACGTGGATCCCCGCGTCCAACGCCATCACCGCCTGCGGCACGTGGTGCTGCTGCGGCGAGCAGACGATGACCAGGTCGCAGTGCTCCAGCAGCTGCTGGTAGCTGGTGGCGACGGTCTCCACCCCGTGCTCGGCCGCGAACCGTTGCCGTGCCTCGGGATCCGGATCGTACACAGTGGACAGCATCGCGTGGCCGGCGGCGCGCAGCCCGGCCACGAAGCCGGCAC
>JAFMQQ010000358.1 GCA_017354595.1 Micromonosporaceae bacterium | reverse complement strand
GTTGAGCTGAAGCTGTTGCTGCGCGACCCGCTCGCGTTGTTCTTCGCGGTCTTCTTCACCCCGGCCGTGGTGGTGATCCTCGGCAGCATCCCGAGCTTCCGGAAGCCCGACCCGGCTCTGGGCGGGGTGACGATCATAAGCGTCTATGTACCGATCGCGGTCCTGATGGTCGTCGCCATGGTGGGGCTGTTCCTGCTGCCGACCTACCTCGGCACCTACCGGGAGCGGGGCATCCTGCGCCGGCTCGCGGTGACCCCGGCCCGCCCGTCGTGGTTGCTGGTCGCACAGCTGGCAACCGCTCTCATGGTGGCCGTGGCGACCGTCGTGCTGGTGCTCGCGATCGGCCGGTTGGCCTTCTCGGTGGCGCTGCCCGGACAAGCCCTCGGGTACGCCCTGGCGTTCCTGCTGTCGGCTGCGGCGCTGTTCGCACTCGGGCTGGTGGTCGCGGCCGTGGCACCCAACGGCCGGGCCGCGAGCGGCATCGGCAACGTCGCCTTCTTCCCGCTAATGTTCTTCGCGGGACTGTGGACGCCCAGGGAGGTGATGCCCCGTGTGCTGCAGCGGATCGCGGACTTCAGCCCGCTGGGCGCCGGGGAGCGGGCGATGCACGACGCAACGCTCGGCCACTTCCCGTCGCTGGCCGCGCTCGCCGTCCTGGTGGGATATCTCGTGGTCTTCGGCGGCATGGCCGTCCGGCTGTTCCGCTGGGAGTGACCGATGACGGCGCAGGACCGGCAAGACGCCCTGCTCGAGCGGGCCGACGCCCGGATGGAGCGGGTCCTCAGTGTCCTCCCGTACCCGATCCTGGCCTTCTCTGCGCTCGCCACCGCGCTGCTGTGGCCCGAGACGTGGCCGGCCCGGCTCACCACGCTGGGCCTGGCCGCGTCGGCCGCGGCCTGGATGTTCGCACTGACCACGGCGCACAAGCCGTGGACCGGGCGCAGGACACTCATGATCGTCTACGGCGCCGGGCTGGTCGCGTTCGCCGCGGTGCTGGCGTACCGCAGCCCGATCTACGGCTTCTTCTCCTGGTCGGTCTACCTGCACGAGGTGCGGTACCTGAGCGGGCGCTGGCGGTGGGCCGGGTTCATCGCCACCGCAGCGGTCAACGCCGGCCCGCAGATGGGCGGATTTCCGCGCCTGTCGTTGGGCCCGGTGCTGGTCTACCTCGGCGTGTTCGCGTTCAACGTGGTGGTCGTCGTTCTGGTGATGCGGGCAGCACTGAATGGCGAGCGGCTGAGCCAGCAGCGCAAGGAGGTCATCGCAGAACTGGCCGACGCGAACAGCAGGCTGGAGGCGGCGCTGGCGGAGAACGCCGGCCTGCACGCGCAGTTGATGACCCAGGCGCGCGAGGCGGGGATTCTCGATGAGCGGCAGCGGATGGCGCGGGAGATCCACGACACGCTGGCCCAGGGGCTGATCGGAGTGATCACCCAACTGGAGGCGGCGGAGCAGGCGGTACAGCGGACGGCGGCTGACCCGCCCGCAGCCGCGGATGCGCGCCGGCATCTGGTCACGGCGGCCCAGCTGGCCCGGGACAGCCTGTCCGAGGCGCGCCGCTCGGTACGGGCGCTGCGCCCGGAGCCGCTGGCGGGCGCCGGCCTGCCGGAGGCGCTGGCGGACGTGGCGACCAAGTGGTCGGCGGTGACCGGGGTGGCCGCCTCGGTGAGCACCACCGGGACGGCCACACCGATGCGGCCGGAGATCGAGGTGGCGCTGCTGCGTACCGCGCAGGAGGCGCTGGCCAACGTCGCCAAGCACGCCAACGCATCCCGGGTCGGCCTCACCCTCTCCTACATGGAGGATGTGGTGACGCTGGACGTGCGCGACGACGGCGGCGGGTTCGACCCGGTGGCCATACCCTCCACAAGCGACGGTGGTGGCTTCGGACTCACCGCGCTGCGCGAGCGGCTGCGCGGGGTGGCGGGTGCGCTCGCGGTGGAGTCCGAGCCGGGTGCGGGTACCGCCATCTCGGCCACGGTTCCGGCGGTGGCGGTGTGACCATCAGGTTGCTGGTGGTCGATGACCATCCGGTGGTACGGGACGGGTTGCGCGGCATGTTCGCCGGGGATCCGGACTTCGACGTGGTGGGTGAGGCGGCCGACGGTGCCGAGGCGCTGGCGCTGGCCCGGGCGCGGCGGCCGGATGTGGTGCTGATGGACCTGCGGATGCCCACAATGGACGGTGTGACCGCGATCGGGCGGCTGCGCGCGGCGGGGGTACCGGCCCGGGTGCTGGTACTGACGACGTACGACACGGACAGCGATGTGCTGCCGGCGATCGAGGCGGGTGCCACCGGGTACCTGTTGAAGGACGCGCCGCGAGAGGAGCTGTTCCGGGCGGTACGGGCGGCGGCGCGCGGCGAGGCGGTGCTCTCCCCGTCGGTGGCGACCCGGCTGCTGGGGCAGGTACGGTCGCCGGCCCGGGAGCCGTTGAGCCAGCGGGAGGTGGAGGTGCTCGGGCTGGTCGCCCGCGGGCACAGCAACCGGGAGGCGGCCGCCCGGCTGTTCATCAGCGAGGCGACGGTGAAGACCCACCTGCTGCACGTGTACGCCAAACTCGGCGTGAAGGACCGGGCGGCGGCGGTGGCTACCGCCTTCGAACGCGGGCTGCTCTCCCCCGGGAAACGCTGATGTGTACAGTCCTGCTGCGCTTCCAGCCCGACGCGGGCTGGCCGCTGCTGCTCGGTGCGGTACGCGACGAGCTGCTCGACCGGGCCTGGGACCCACCGGGCCGGCACTGGGGCGGCGCCGTGGTCGGCGGCCGCGACCGGGTCTCCGGCGGCACCTGGCTGGCGGTGGACCCGGAGCGCTCGCAGGTCGCCTTTGTCCTCAATGGAGTGCCGCCCTCGGCCAGCCGGGCGCGCTCGCGCGGCGAGCTGCCGTTGCACGCACTCGCCGGAGCCGGCCTGCCCGCCGACCTCTCCGGGTACGCCACCTTCCACCTGGCGTTGGCGAGCCCCACCGCGGTCCGGGTGTGGTCCTGGGACGGCACCCAACTGCTCGACCGGTCCCTGGAGCCGGGCGACCACCTGCTGGTGAATCTGGGCCTGGACACCGATACCGACCCGCTGGTACCGCACTTCCGGCCGTTGCTGGCCAAGGCGGACGACCCACCCGTCACCGGTGCCGGCACCGAGCAGGCGTGGGGCGACTGGGTTGCGCTGCTCGCCGGCGACGGCCTGGCCGGTGACGACCCGCGGGCGCTGATCGTGCGCCGCCGGTTCGCCGGCCGCAGCTACGGTTCCAGCTCGGCGAGCCTGGTGGCGCTGCGACCGGGTGGCATCCGGTACGACTTCACCGCGCTGACCGGTACCGGCCAGCCGGTGGCCTCCTGGCGGCCGGTCCTGCCGTGAAGCCAGCCTGGCGCCGGGAGCCCGTGGTCGAGGCGGCGCTGGCCGCCTTCACCGGTACCGTCTCGGGGCTCGGTGTCTGGGCGGAGTTCGCGGCCGCGCCGTGGCCGGTCCCGCCGGTGTGGCTGGCCGCGGTGCTCACCGTGGCACCGAATGCGGTGCTGGTGCTGCGGCGCCGCCGGCCGGCCGCGGTGGCGGTTACGGCGACCCTGCTCGTACTCGGCTACCACCTGGCCGGCTTTCCCGGGCTGGCACCGGCCTTCTCGCTCTTCGTGGCGTACTACTCCGCGGCGGCGTACGCCCGTACCACCCGCCGGATCGCACTGCCGGCCGTGCTGGCGCTCGCGCCCAACGCGATCCCGGCGCTGCCGCCGCACGCCGTCGGGTGGTGGAACCCGGCGGAGTACGGTCCGACGGTCGGCCTGCTCTGCATGGTGGGTCTGGGTGCCGCGGTACGGCAGCACCGGTTGGATGTCGACGCCGCGGCTCAATCGAGGCTGACCGAGGAGCGGCTGCGTATCGCCCGGGAGCTGCATGACGTGCTGGCGCACACGATCTCCGTCATCTCTGTCCAAGGTGGACTGGCGCTCGACGCGCTGGACGACAACCCGGAGCAGACGCGTGGCGCGCTGCTGGCAATGCGCGGCGCGGCGAAACAGGCGCAGGCCGAACTGCGCGCCACCCTCGCCGTGCTGCGCGATGGTGCCCCGCTGCTGCCGCAGCCACGCCTGCCGCAGCTGCCCGAGCTCGCCGAGCAGGCTCGCGCGGCCGGGCTGCGGGTCCAGCTGCGGCTGCCTTCGGAGCTGTCCGAAGTGGACACTTCGCTCTCGCCGGCGGTGGAGTTGACCGCGTACCGGATCGTGCAGGAGGCGCTGACC
>JAFMQQ010000357.1 GCA_017354595.1 Micromonosporaceae bacterium | reverse complement strand
GGTCGGCCCAGAACCTCGCGGACCGGGCGGCCCGCCCGGCCTGGGTTGCGGCCGCCGGCCCGTCGCCGTCGAGCCCGTCCCCGTCGAGCCCGTCCCCGTCCAGCAGCTCGGCCGGTATCCGCGCCACCCGATCGAGCGTGGTCTGCGTCGCGCCGGTCAGCTCCTGTTGGATCTGGGCGAGCGTCCGGCCGTTGGCCTGCAGGCGTTTGACCGCCACGACCTGACGCAACTGGCGCGGGCCGTAGCGGGCGGCGCGCCCGGTGCCGAAGCCGGGCCGGTCGACCAGGCCGATCGTCGTGTACCACCGGATGGCGCGCCCGTCCGGTACCTCCCGCACCCGGCCGTTGGGCGCGCGGACATCGTCGGCGGCCAGTGCCCGCGCGACCCGCCGCACCAACTCCTCCAGCGTCCATCCGCCATCCATGCGGCCTACCCTGACACTGTCACATGACACTGTCAAGACAGCAGCGTGGACTTGGGCTTAAGCTTCACCTGCGGTCCCTAACGATCGTTTAGCTCACAAAGGGGTGAGGCGGATGACCACTGACACGTGGATGGATGTTGTGACGGTTCCGGGCCGGCTTGATCCTGCGGTACTGGAGCGGGCGGCTGCGCCGCTCCAGGTCGTGGTCGAGCCGGCCGCACGCGAGCGGGTCTCCGCCTGCGAGGCGTTCGCCCTTGCCTCCATTGTGGACGGTCGGCCGGTCTACGGTGCCACGACCGGGTTCGGCCCGATGGTCGGGTACGCCGGCCGGGAGGATCCGGTGGACCAGTGCGGCGGCCTGCTCGACCACCTGAGCGTGGGCCAGGGACGCGACCTTCCGCCCGAGGTGGTACGGGCCACCATGCTGGTCCGGTTGTCGTCGCTGAGCCACGGCCGGTCCGGCGTCTCGTTGCGGGTGCTGGACGCGCTCGGGGCCGCACTCGGCACAACGTTCGCCCCGGCCGTACCGACGCTGGGATCGTTGGGTGCCAGTGGCGACCTGTGCCCACTGGCGCACCTGACCCGCGCACTGCAAGGACAGGGACACGCCTATGTGGAGGGCCAACGCCGGCCGGCCGCCCCGGCGCTGCGCCAGGCCGGGCTGGTGCCGTTGGAGCTGACCGGTCGGGACGCGCTGGCATTGGTCAACGGCACCTCGTTGACGGTGGCGGCGGCTGGCCTGGCACTGGCGAAGCTGCGCCGCGCCTGGTCCACCGCGATCGACCTGAGCGCGCTGATGGTTGACCTGCTCGGTGCCTCGGCCGAGTTCGCCCATCCACGACTGCTGGACGCGCTCGGCCATCCGGGAGCGGTTCTCGCGGGGCAGGCGCTGCGCGGGCGGCTGGCCGGGCTGCGGCCGTCGGGTACCAGAGGATTGCAGGAGCCGTACAGCATCCGCTGCACGCCGCAACTTCTCGGAGCTGTACATACCTCGATCGAGCACGCCGATTCGGTCATCGGCGCCGACCTCAACGGCGTGAGTGACAACCCGCTCTTCTTCCCCGATCAGGAGCTGGTTGTGCATGGCGGCAACTTCTTCGGCCAGCCGGTCGCCTTCGCGGCCGACCTGCTCTCGATGGTCGCGATCCAGCTCGGCAACCTCGCGGAGCGCCAGCTGGACCTGCTGGTGGATCCGCACCGCAACGGTGGGCTGCAGCCGATGCTCTCGGTGGAGCCGGGTCGCCAGCACGGAGTGCAGGGCGTCCAGCTGGCGGCCACGGCGATCCTCACCAACATGCGCCGCCAGGCGATGCCGGCCTCCATCCAGAGCCTGCCGACCAACGGCCACAACCAGGACATCGTCCCGTTGGGTACCCAGGCCGCCATCGCCGCGCTGGAGCACGCCGAGTCGCTGCGCTGGCTGCACGGCTCGCTGGCGGTGGCGCTACGCCAGGCCGGACACCTCAGCAGCCGCCAGCCGACCGCTGCGGCCTGCGCCGAGCTGCTGGACCGGCTGGCAGCGGTGGTCGCACCGATCGACCCGGACCGCGGGCTGCACGAGGACGTACGCGCCGCGGCCGACCTGCTCGACCAGCTCGCCGGTGGCGGGGCGAGGTAGATTTCCCACCGACAGTCCGAATCTGGAAGCAGGCACCGAGCGGTACGGGACGGGAGCAACTGTGAAGGGCTGGATATCGGTGGTCGTGGGCGTACTGCTGCTGCTCGCCGGCGTCGTATGGGGACTGCAGGGCGCGGGTGTGCTGGGCGGCAGCGCGATGAGCGGCAAGACGCTGTGGGAGGTGGTCGGCCCGATCGTCGCCGTGATCGGCCTGGTGCTGCTACTTGCCGGCGCGGTATGGGTCCGCCGAGGCCGCCGTACCGCTGCCTGATCAACCCGATACGCTGCGCCGGTGGAGCAGCGCGCATTTGGCCGTACCGGCCGGCAGGTCACAGTGGTGGGACTCGGTGCCTGGCAGCTTGGCGCCGACTGGGGCGAGGTCAGTGAGGCCGACGCCCTGGCGATCCTGCACGCCGCCCTCGACGCCGGCGTCAACCTGATCGACACCGCCGACGTGTACGGGGACGGGCGCAGCGAGCGGCTGGTCGGCCGGCTGCTGCGGGAGCGGCCGGATGCCGGCCTCACCGTCGCCACCAAGATGGGGCGGCGGGTACCGCAGCAGCCGGAGGCGTACCGGCTGGACAACTTCCGCGCCTGGACCGACCGGTCCCGGGAGAACCTCGGGGTGGCCACGCTCGACCTGGTCCAGCTGCACTGCCCGCCCACCCCGGTGTACGCCACCGACGCGGTCTTCGACGCGCTGGAGACGCTGGTGCAGGAGAAGCGGATCGCGGCGTACGGGGTGAGTGTGGAGACCTGCGAGCAGGCGCTGGCCGCGATCGCCCGGCCGGGGGTGGCGACGGTACAGATCATCCTCAACATGCTGCGGCACAAGCCACTGGAGCAGGTGTTGCCGGCGGCCCGGGCGGCCGGGGTGGGCATCCTCGCCCGGGTACCGCTGGCCAGCGGGCTGCTCTCCGGCCGGTACGACGAGCAGACCACCTTCGCCGAGGACGACCACCGGACCTACAACCGGCACGGCGAGGCGTTCGACGTGGGCGAGACATTCTCCGGCGTGGACTTCGCGACCGGCCTGCAGGCCGTGCGGCGGCTGGCTCCGCTCGTCCCGACCGGCGCGACGATGGCCCAGTTCGCGCTGCGCTGGATCCTCGACCAGCCGGGCGTCAGTACCGTCATCCCCGGCGCCCGCAGCCCGGAACAGGTACGCGGCAATGCAGCCGCGGCCGGCCTGGCGCCGTTGGATCCGTCCACAATGGACGCGATAAGCCAGGTCTACGACGAACTCATTCGGCCCCAGGTCCACACTCGCTGGTAGCGCAGATTCAGCGGCCGGCCCGCCGGGCGACCGCGGCGACCGCGGCCAACCCCAGCCCCAGCACCGTACCCGCGCCGGTGGCCAGCAGGCGGTGGTGCTCCGAGGCCCACAACTGGGCGCTGTGCTGGCGGGCGTGCCCGTCGACGGAACCGTGCGCGCCGTAGTCCGGTTCGCCCGCGCCGTCCGCCGGCTGCCACAGGTTGCCCGGGCCACCCGGCGCCGGCCGGTCCCCCTCCTGGGCGGCGTACCCGGTCCGGGCCAGGTACCGGTCGAGCAGACCGGGCGCCACCGCGTTCGCGAGCAGGGTGGAGACTGTGGAGCCGCCGACCCAGTACTCGCGGCGCCCTGGATGGCCGGCGGCGTACACGATCGCGCGGGCGGCCACCTCGGGTTGGTAGACCGGCGGTACCGGCCGGGCGTGCCGGCGCAACCGGGTCAGCACCCAGTCGAACTGCGGAGTGTTCAACGCGGGCAGCTGCACCATGGTCAGGCGGACCCGGCTGCCATCGTGCAGCAGCTCGCACCGGACCGACTCGGTGAAGCCCTGGATCGCGTGCTTGGCACCGCAGTACGCGCTCTGCAGCGGTATCCCCCGGTACGCCAGCGCCGAGCCGACCTGCACGATGGCGCCACGGTCGCGGGGCAGCATCCGGCCAAGGGCGATCCGGGTGCCGTACACGCAGCCGAGGTAGGTGACCTCGGTGATCCGGCGGAACTCGTCCGGACCTATCTCGGTGAACGGCGCGAAGACCGAGGTGAATGCGTTGTTCACCCAGACATCGATGGGCCCGAGGGTGGCCTCGATGTGCTCGGCGGCACCCGCCATGCCGGTGAAGTCGGCGGTGTCCACGACGAGCGGGAGCGGGGTACCGCCGGCGTCGGCGACGTCCCGCGCGGCGGCGGCGAGGCCGTCCTCGCCG
>JAFMQQ010000356.1 GCA_017354595.1 Micromonosporaceae bacterium | reverse complement strand
GTCGACATGATGTGGGTATCGGATTCCAGCCGCGGCCAGGCACACGCCCGACCCTTGATGAGCTCCAGAATCACCACGGTGTCCATGGCACACTCCACCGCCACGCCACAGGTCTCCCCCTCGCCCTGCCGGGCGTGCCCGTCGCCGAGCGAGAACAGCGCACCCTCCACATTGACCCCGAGGTAGCAGGTGACCCCGGCGCGCATCTCCGGAGTGTCCATGTTGCCGCCGTGCGCGTCGGGTACCAGGGACGAGCGCGCCTCCAGGTTCGCCGGTGCGACGCCGACCGTACCGTGCATAGGATCCATCGGCAGGTCCACTGTGTACTCACCGAACCGGGACTCGAAGCGGCACAGCCGCTTGACCCGATCGAGTTGCCAGATCCAGACCACCTCGGGCAGCGGATCCTGCAGCGTCGCGGTGGCGTGGGTGGAGGTGAGCGCGCCGAACAACGGCACCGTCGTGGAGGCGGCCCAGTCCCGGGCCGGCTCCAGGGATACCAAGTGCACCGCGAGCGTGTCGCCCGGCTGCGCACCCTCCACATAGAACGGTCCGGTCTGCGGGTTCACGTACGGGAACTCGACCACCCGGGAAACCAGGTCGTCCACGCCACGCACCCGGCCGGCGAAGCAGTCCTCACTGAACAGTTCCAGTACCGTACCGGGAGCGACCCGGGCCACCGGCGGTACGCCACCGAAGGTCCAGGCGAACTCGGCGAACTCCGGCCGGTAGCGCAGCACCTCAGGCATCCACCGGCTCCCTGCTGGTTGGTGCGGCGGCCTCGCCGGACGGCTGTTCATCCAGGTGCACCCGGGCCACATCGGCGACCCGGCCCGGGTACTTGACCGACAGCCACGCGACGTACCCGATGCCGAGCACCATCCACACCCCCATCGCGATACCCGCGTAGGACAGCGGTGGGGACAGCGGGGTGACGAAGGAGGCGATCGGCACGCCGAGCGCGGTCAGCCAGGCCGGTACGAAGGCCAGCACGCCCAGCACCGGAATCACGATGTGCAGCACCGGATTGTGGTCGCTGCGGCGGCGCCGGAGGAAGTACCCGATGCAGGCGATGTTCGCGATGATGTAGATGGCCACCAACAGGATCACGATCGCCGTTCCGGTGATGGAGAACGCGGTCACCGGGTCGTACCCGAAGCCGAGGCCGAGCGATACCGCGATGGTGACCGCGGTGACCGCCACGATCGCCACGTACGGCGACCGGCGCCGGGTCGCGATCCGTGCCAGCGCGTAGGGGAAGGCGCCGATACGCCCCATCGCGAAAGCGGTACGGCTGCCGACATTCACTCCGGCGTTGGCGTTAGCGATGGTGGAGTTCACGATCGCCAGGAAGACGAATAGCCAGAAGATGCCGTAGAGCGACTCGGCCAGCCCTTCCCAGGAACCGGCGCCGGAACTGGTGAAGGTGGCAAACTTGTCCGGGCCGAAGGCGACATCCACCGCGTAGGTGGTGAAGATATAGAGGATCCCGATCAGCAGCGTCGCACCCAGCACCGCCCGCCGGACCGTACGCCGCGGATCCCGCGCCTCCTCGGCCAGTGGCGCCGCCCCTTCGAAGCCACCGAAGGCGAGGATGGTGAATATCGATCCGGCCACGACACCGGAGATGCCGTGGTGTGCCGCGGGTGTGTGCCCGGTACCGAAGACCGAGAGTGTGTTCGCCGAACCGGCGTGAACCAGCAGCAGCACCGCGAGCACCACGAACACACCGATCTCGAAAATGCCCAGGATGGTACCGAGGCCGGCCGAGGTACGGATGCCGTACAGTCCGGCGGCCATCACGATGAACGCACCGAGGATGGTCCACGGCCACCACAGGTCGCCCGGGTACCACGAGGTATGCAGGTCCAATGTGGACGCTGTGGTGAAGCCGAGCTGCAGCAGCACCAGCGGCGAGATCAGCACACCCACCAGCACGTACGCCCAGGCGACCAGGAAGCCGACCACGCGGTGCAGGCCCTGCGCCGCGTAGGTGGCCAGCGACCCGGCGGCCGGCATGTGACCGGCGAGCTCGCCGATGCTCACCGCGGTGAACAGGCAGGCGATCAGCGCGAAGACGACCGCCAGCGGCAGCGAACCTCCGGCGAAGGCGGCGCCGGCCGGGATCGAGGCCGCGATCGCGGCCCCGGGCGCCATATCGGTGATGGACTGGAACAGTACCTCCCGCAACCCGATCGCGTTGCGGCGCAACCCGATCGGGCCGGTCGTCGAGGATGTGGCCATGTGGACCTCCATCGATCTTTGATCGTGCGAGGCTACCGCGCCCGGCAGTCCAGGCGGTAGCGTCGATCCGGTGATCGACACGACCTGGATGGACGCCACCGAGCAGGCCGATCTGGTACGCCGTGGCGAGGTAAGCCCGAAGGAACTGGTGAGCGCCGCGATCGCCCGGATCGAAGCGGTCAATCCCCAACTCGACGCGGTCATCCGTACCCGGTTCGACGAGGCCCTCGCCGAGGCGGGTGGCGAGCTGCCGGACGGACCGTTCCGCGGCGTACCGATTCTCTTCAAGGACCTCGGGTGCTCGGTCGCCGGCGAGCCGACGGCCTACGGGATCGGGGCGTTGCGCGACCTGTCGTGGCCGGTGACCTCATACCTGGCGCAGAAGTTCCGGGCCGCCGGCTTCATCCCGTTGGGGCGCACCAATGTGCCGGAGCTGGGCACCACGGTGACCACCGAACCGACCAGCGGCCGGCCGGCGCGCAACCCGTGGCACCGCGGCCGTTCCACCGGCGGCTCCTCCGGCGGCTCATCGGCGGCGGTCGCCAGCGGGATGGTACCGGTGGCGCACGCCAACGACGGCGGCGGTTCCATCCGTATCCCGGCCAGCGTTTGCGGCCTGGTCGGCCTGAAACCGACCCGGGGCCGGGTCAGCCAGGGACCGCTGGTCGGCGAGGCCTGGGCCGGCGGCACCATCGACAACTGCGTGGCCCGTACGGTCCGCGACGCGGCCGCGGTACTCGACGCGATCGGTGCGCCGATGCCGGGCGACCCGTACTGGGCACCGCCGCTGCCCCGCCCGCTGCGCGCGGAGGTCGGCGCCGACCCGGGCCGGCTACGCATCGGCTGGCTGGACCACCCGCCCCGGGAGGCCTATCTCGACCACCCGGAGTGCCGGGCGGCGGTGGCCGGTGCGGCCCGGCTGCTGGAATCGCTGGGCCACCACATCGAGCAGGCCAGCCCGGAGGCGTTGTTCGATGAGGAATTCCCGGGGCACTTCATCACCATCATCGCGGCCGATACCGCGGCGACATTGGCGGCGTTCGAGATGCTGCTCGGCCGGCCGATCGGCGACGATGAGATCGAGCCGCGCAACGCGATGTACCGGTCCGTCGGTCGGGCGATGGGGGCGCTGCGCTATCTCCAGGCGCGGGCCTGGATCGGGGTATGGGCGCGCCGGATGGCGTCCTGGTGGGCCGAGTTCGATCTGCTGCTGACGCCGACGGTCGCCGGGCCGGCGCCGGAGCTGGGCTGGTTCACCGCCGACGGGCCGGAGTCGGAGTTGCGCCGGGTGGCTAGCTACATCCCGTACACGTCGCAGTTCAACATGACCGGCCAGCCGGCGGTGAGCCTGCCGCTGCACTGGACCCCGGACGGGCTGCCGGTGGGGGTACAGCTGGTCGCCGGGTACGGCCGCGAGGATCTGCTGGTACGGGTGGCCAGCCAGCTGGAGCAGGCGGCCCCGTGGGCCGATCGTCACCCGTCACTGGGGTAGCGGGTGAAGCGTGCCTGTGGAGCGGTCCCGGGAGTCCACTGTGGACTCGAACGACTCGGGCCGGCCCGGCGGCCTGGGCGGCCGGCCGCCACTGGTATGCATGCACTCCGGACCGGTGGGTAGGCACGAGAGGGGACGACATCGGAGGAGTACGGCGATGACGATGAGCATGGAGACCGGACAGATCACCGGTACCCTGGACAAGGACTACAACATCATCTGGTTCACCGAGGCGTGCCTGCGCAACGCGCTGAAGCTGGAGACCTACATCCAGGACGCGGAGCGCGCCGGTGACGCCGAGCTGGCGGACTTCTTCCGCCGCGCACAGACGGAGAGCCGCAAGGGCGCCGAGCAGGGCAAGCAACTGCTGCGCGGAAGGCTCTTCGCCTGAACAAACTCTGCTTGACTGGGTAGGTGACCAAGGTCGCTACCCAGCGGATCCAGGCGGGCCGGATGCTGCCGGGCCGGATGCTGGCGGCGCTGCTCGCGGTGCTCGCGGCGGCCGGCTGCACCTCCGTGGCCC
>JAFMQQ010000355.1 GCA_017354595.1 Micromonosporaceae bacterium | reverse complement strand
GCACCGGGCTGGGCTGTACCGGTCTGCCCGGCGCCGGGCTGGCCGGCCGCGCGGGGCAATGCCGGCAGCGCGAGAACCATCGCCACCATGCCGAGCGCGCCGAGCAGCCCGAACCACCAGCGATTCACGACACGTACTGCTCGCTGGGTGCGGCGATCGGCCGGGACGTGTTCACCTCGATGAACGGGATGGTCTCCGCGTTGACCTCGTCGGTGGCGGTGCGGGAGGTATAGCCGCCGGTGACCTCGATCCAGTCGTTGGAGCGCAGGCCGGCGGGGACCGTGCCGGACAGGCCGACCTTGATCGGCTGTGCGTCGGCGGCGCAGCAGGTGATCACCATGCGGGTCAGGTACCAGGCGCCGTGCGGGCCGGGCAGCACGAAGCCGGAGAGCACCACGTGCCGGCCGGCCAGCGCGCGGGGGTCGAAGACCGCCCGGGCGGCGTAGTCCAGCAGCGACACCCGGATCGGGTCGCCGGCCGGCAACGGTACGAAGTCGGTGCTGCGCGCCGCACCCAGCGCGGTACCGGCCCGGGCCGCCGAGTAGGAGCCCAGTGGCTGCGGCGCCAGCAGCAGCAGGACCAGCATCGGCACCACCAGCAACCAGGCCACCTCGAACCGGTGCCCATGGTCGTGCCGGTCACCGTGCTCGCCGACCTGGTCGCCGCCGCCCAGCTCGCCGGCGAGGGCGGCGTTGGCTGTGCGGCGCGCCCGTACCGCGTGCGCCAGCGACAGGGCCGCGACCGCCAGCAGCACCAGGCCGGCGGTGAGCACCACCGGCCGCATCCCGGCCCGCACGTAGCGCATCGAGGCGCCGGTGGCGGCCAGTTTCACCAGGGTGCCACCGGCCAGTAGCAGCACCACCGCCTGCAGCTCCTGCCGGCCTGCCATGCCACCCCTGCCTGCCATACGCTCCCGGCCTACCGTGCGTTCCCCGCCTACCATGCCACCCATCCGACCACTATGGACACTGCGACCGCGACGGCGAAAGTGGCCGGCGCGAACCGTACCGCGAACCGGCGCCCGAACGCGCCGGCCTGCATCGTGAACAGCTTGGCGTCCACCATCGGACCCACCACCAGGAACGCCAGCCGCGCGGTGAGCGAGAACTGGGTCAGCGAGGCGGCCACGAACGCATCCGCCTCCGAGCAGATCGACAGCACCACCGCCAGCACGGCCAGCGCGAGTACCGACAGCGCCGGGTGCGCCGCGACCGCGTGCAGCCACCCCGGCGGCATCGCCACATTCAGAGTGGCGGCCGCGGCCGCGCCGATCACCAGGAAGCCGCCGGCCTGGGTGATGTCGTGCCGGCAGGCGGCCAGAAGCGCCGGCCACCGGGACAGGCCGGCCAGCTCCGGCCGGGGCCGCGGGCGCAGCCATTCGGCCCGGCCCAGCCGCAGCCACAACCAGCCCATGACCACTGCCGCCAGCAGGCTGGCGGCCAGCCGCGCCAGTACCATGCCGGGCCGGCCGGGGAACGCGACCGAGGTGGCCACCAGTACCACCGGGTTGATCGCCGGCGAGGCGAGCAGGAAGGCCAGCGCCGCCCCCGGAGCCACACCGCGGGCCATCAGCGCGCCGGCCACCGGTACCGAGCCGCACTCGCAGCCGGGCAGCACCACACCCGCCGCGCCCGCCACCGGTACCGCCAGCACCGGCCGCCGCGGCAGCGCCCGGGCGAAGAACGACGCCGGTACCAGCACCGCGATCACCGCCGACAGCAGCGACCCGAGCACCACGAACGGGCTGGCCTGGATCACGATCGCAACGAAGACCGTCAACCACGCCTGGGCCCGCGCCGAGCCGGTCAGCCCGGCCAGCCACGGCCGGGCCAGCACCGCGACGACCAACACCAGCATGAACAGCTCGACACCGCCCAGCCCCCGTCGTCCGGCCGCCTCCTGGCGCGTGGCCGGCGGGGAGGTGCCACGGGTCTGAGTCGCCGTCACCGCAGCAGTATCCCCCAGTCAGCTCTCGTACGGGTCCGCTGGCGGGGAAACCGGGTGTGCCGAGACGACATCGAGATAAGGGATCGGTCCGCCGTTGACCTCGTCCTTGCTCTGCCGGGTGTCGTACCGGCCGACCACGTCCAGCCACAGGTCGGGGCGGATCTGTTCCGGTAGTGCTCCGGTGAGTGCCACCTTGACCGGCTGGGCGTCCGCCGCGCAGCAGTTGAGGATCATGCGGGTCAGGTACGGGACACCGTGCGATCCGAAGGTGATGAAGCCACTGAACTCGACTCGGCGTCCAGACAGCGACCGGCCGTGGTCGTAGACGGCGCGGCCGGCGTAGTCGAGCAGGGTGAGCTGGATCGGGTCCTTGGCGGGCAGGTTGGCGTAGGCGAGCGGCGGCTGCAGCGCCGTACCCGTGCGGTCGGCGGCGTACGAGCCCAGCGGGGGCGGGACGAGCGCGATCAGCGCGAACAGCGGCAGCAGCAACAACCAGGCCACCCGCGCCTTGTTGTGGCTGTGCCCATGACCATCGCCGTCGGTCGGCTCCGCGCCCGCCCGGTCGCGGTGGCGACGCAGCTCGGGCCAGATGGTCGCCGCCGCGGTCAGCATCAGTACCGCCGCGGCGGCCAGCAGCAGTGGGCGCAGCCCGGGTTTGACGAAGCGCAGGTACTCCTGGCTGAGACTGGCCCGCAGCACCGCACCGCCGACGAGGAACAGCAGAAACCCTTGCGCCGCCCGGTTCACGGCCGCACCCCCTTCACAGCAGCACCAATCCAACCACTGTGGACACTCCAATCGCGACAGCGAAGGTGGCCGGGGCGAACCGTACCGCGAACCGGCGGCCGAACGTGCCGACCTGCAAAGCGAACAGCTTCAGGTCGATCATCGGACCGACCACCAGGAACACCAGCCGCGCGGTGAGCGAGAACTGGGTCAGCGAGGAGGCCACGAACGCGTCGGCCTCCGAACAGATCGACAGCAGCACCGCCAGGATCGCCAGCGCCAGCACCGACAGCACCGGTACCCCGGCCACCCGGTGCAGCCACCCGGCCGGTACCAGCGTCTGCAGGGTCGCCGCGGCCACCGCTCCGACCACGAGGAACCCGCCGGCCTGCAGCACATCGTGGCGTACGGTCGCCACCAACACCGCGGCCCTGCCCCGGCCCGGCGCCTCCGGTGCGGCGGCCCGCGGCCGCAGCCAGTCGCCGCGCCCCAGCCGCTGCCAGAACCACCCCATCACGCAGGCGACAAGCAGGCTGGCCACGAACCGGGCCAGCACCATCCGCGGATTGCGCGGGAACGCCACCGCGGTGGCGGTCAACACCACCGGATTGATCGCCGGCGCCGAGAGCAGGAACGCCAGCGCCGCGGCCGGGGTGACCCCACGACGTACCAGCGCCCCGGCCACCGGTACCGAGGCACACTCGCAACCGGGCAGCACCGCACCGGCCATCCCGGCCACCGGTACCGCCATCGCCGGCCGCTTCGGCAGCGCCCGGGCGAAGAACCCGGACGGGACGAAGACCGCGATCGCGGCCGACAGCAGCACACCCAGCACCAGGAACGGCAGCGCCTGGGTAACCACGGCAACGAAGACGGTCATCCAGTTGCGCGCCACCGGCGCCGACAGCGCCAGGTTCAGCGGCCCCTGGAAGGCGGTCACCAACAGCAGCAGCAAAGCCAGCACCGGCACCGCACTGGGATGCCAGCCACCCCGGTCGTCGCCAGCCGGAGCATCGGCAGGAGACCCGGCGCGCTCGATGACGCTGACCACGTCGCACCTCCCGGCAGGCACAGGCGCCCTGTCGGCGACAGGGTCTAACCCGAGGTACGCGTCAGCCCCGCGTCCCGGTTCATCCAGCCGGTAGCGACGACCCCTGTTGCTCGCACACCTGCTGTTTCGCGGCGCCAGCCACCGCCCGTCCCCGCCGAGTGCTGACGCGCCACCACCACATCGGACGCAACCGTCCCCGAGGACCTCGACCGTGAGAGCTACCCGCTCCTCTGCGACCTGATGCCCGAACGCATCCGCGCCGGAGTATGAGCCTTAGACCGCGTCCTCACTGAGGTACTGCTGTCGGTCCGACTGTAGCCGTACCGCCGGACCGGAGGTTCGTCCGACGGACGCCAGGCGGACAAACGATCTTTGAAAGCCTTTGCGTTCCGAGTGCTCGCCCCTCTGACCTGCCGTTTCCTGGTGGAGCTGAGGGGATTCGAACCCCTGACCCCCTCGATGCGAACGAGGTGCGCTACCGGACTGCGCTACAGCCCCCGGACCTTCCATCCGTACCGAAAGCAGGTACAGGACCGG
>JAFMQQ010000054.1 GCA_017354595.1 Micromonosporaceae bacterium | reverse complement strand
CCACCGCAGTCCGCGCCACTGCCACCCGTGGCGGCGCGGGCCGTGGCACAGGTCCCGACCACGGCTCCAGCCGCCGGTCGTACGGTGCTCACTCCGGCCAGGTTGGGCAGCCGCTGGCAGGAGGCGGGCTCGGCGCCGGTACCGCCGCCACCCGGCCCACCGGTGGGTGCCCCGCCCGCCCCGAGCCCGATGCCAACCTCGAGACCGCCCGCGCCGGTACCGGAGCCGGCGGCACCGCAGCGCGCTGCGAAGCTTCGCCCTCCGGGACACCGGGTCGCCCTGATCATCGTCGCCGCCGTCGGTCTCGGCGGGCTGGTCGCCGGGTCGGTACTGGCGGTCGGCGCCTTCCTGAACGGGCCGCAGGCTCGTACCGCCGCCGCGACCACCAGCGCAACCGCATCCCCGTCCCTGGTCGGGTCGGCGCTGGCTCCGCCGACCGATGTGACCTACCGGGACGGTGCCACGCGGATCACCCTGGCCTGGACCAACCCCAACGCGAGCCCGCTCGCGCTCATCGTGGTCAGTACCCCGCGCGGCGCGGCGGAGCGACCGTACCCGGCCCTGCCGCCGGGTACCACGACATTCAACGCCGATGTCAGCCCCAGGCTCGACTACTGCTTCAGCGTGATCGCGGTGTACGGCGGCGACCGGCTCGCCCGCTCAACGCCCGTCTGCACCCACCGGAGCAGCTCGCGGTCCCCTGCCAACTGAGCCACTATCGCCTGAGCGGCTCGGCAGCGTCGCAAGTGGACTGTTCCTGGACCAGGTCCGCCCGGCCTGGGAGGTGGCGCTGGCCGCTGACGCCGGCCGAGGCGCCCGCCGCCGGTGCAGCCCGAGCGGCGTTAGGGCCGCTGCAGCACCAGGTCGGCGAGATGCCGGGTCTGTGCTATCAGCTCCGCGTTCGCCTCGTCGCTGCGGTGCACCCAGTTGTGCGCCGCAGCGCGGTCCAGCCCGCGCGCGTGCTGCCGGCGCAGCAGCGCATCCACCCGTACCCGCCTGGGTGCATCGATGTAGAGCGCGAGGTCGAGCAGGCCGCGTACCGGCGCCCACGGCGGCTCCGGCACCAGCAGGTAGTTGCCCTCGACGACGACGGTACGCACACAATGCGACACCGGAACCGCGCTGCCGATCGACTCGTTCAGCGCCCGGTTGAACTCCGGCGCGTACACCATCCGCTCCTGCGGGTCGCGCAACCGGCGCAGCAGATGCACGAAGCCGCCCGCGTCGAAGGTCTCCGGGGCGCCCTTGCGGTCGGCCAGGCCGAGCCGCTCCAGTTCCGCATTGGCCAGGTGGAAGCCGTCCATCGGTACCGCCACCGCGGCATCCGGGCCGAAGCGCGCGCGCAGGTTATGGGCCAGGCTGGTGGCCAAAGTGGACTTGCCGGCGGCGGGTGGACCGGCGATACCGACGATGATGCGTGGCCGGCCGGAGTCGAGCAGCGGGGCGAGCGCATCACGAGCGGCGGCGATCAGTCGGGGGTGGGAGGTCGCCACGCGGATACCTTTGCACATCCGGCCCGCGCGGCGGGGGCGGCGTGGGGTGACGGAGATCCGGTCGTGACCCGGGCACCACCAGCCCCGTCTCGTATGCGGCCACCACCGCCTGGGTACGGTCGCGCAGGCCGAGCTTGGCCAGCACCCGGCTGACATGCGTCTTCACCGTCTCGTCGCTGACCACCAGACGGGCGGCGATCTCGGTGTTGGACAGGCCCTCGGCGACGAGTTGGAGCACCTCGGTCTCGCGCGGTGTCAACGCATCCAGGCCCGGCAGGCCGGTCTGACCGGGCGTTGGCCGGGAGCGCATCCGGGCGAACTCGCCGATCAGCCGTCGGGTCACCGTCGGTGCCAGCAGCGCCTCGCCGGCCGCCACCACCCGTACCGCGTCGAAGAGGCGCTCCGCGGTGATGTCCTTGAGCAGGAAGCCACTCGCCCCGGCCGCCAGGGCGTCGTAGACATGCTCGTCGAGATCGAAGGTCGTCAACATGATGACCCTCGGGCCGGAGCCGGCGGCGGCCAGCCGGCGGGTCGCCTCGATGCCATCCACGACCGGCATCCGCACGTCCATCAGCACCACGTCGGGATGCTGCGCGGCGCAGACCCGCACCGCCTGCGCGCCGTCCGCCGCGGTACCCACGACCGCGAAGTCCGGCTGGGTGCCGAGCAGCGCGCCGAAGCCGGCCCGTACCACCTCCTGGTCATCGACCACGACGACCCGGATGGTCATGACGGGGTCTCCGGGACCGGCAGCGCCGCCTCGACCAGGAACCCACTGCCCGGCGCCGGGCCCGCCCACAGCTCGCCGCCGACCATCAGTGCCCGCTCCCGCATGCCGAGCAGTCCGTGCCCACCGGGCTCGGCCGTCTCCGGCGCGCCCGGCCCGTTGTCCCGCACCCGCAGCAGCAGGCGGTCGGCGCGGTAATCCAGCTCCACATCGACGGCGGCCCCGGGTGCGTGCCGGCGGGCGTTGGTCAGCGCCTCCTGGACGATGCGGTACACGGTCAACTGCACGCCGGGATCCAATGGTTGCACGTGGCCGCGGACGATCAGCCGGGTACCGCCGGGCGCGGCCGCACGCGCCTCGTCGATGAGTTCGTTGAGCTGTTCCAGCCCGGGCTGCGGCGCGCGGGTCGGCTCGGCCGGACCGGCATCCTCGCGCAGCACGCCGAGCAGCCGGCGCATCTCGGTGAGCGCGGTCCGTGCGGTGTCCCCGATCGCGGACAGCCGCTGGGCACCCTCCTCCGGCATCCCAGGTGTGGTCAGCCTCGCCGTCTCCGCCTGTACCGCGATCATCGAGATGTGGTGGGCGACAACGTCGTGCAGCTCCCGCGCGATCCGCGCCCGCTCCCCCCGGGCGGCATACTCCAGCAGTGTGGTGCGCATCTCGCGCCGCGATGCGTCATGGCTTCTGGCCTCCGCCCGCATCCGCGCGCTGGATCCGAGTGCCGCTGCGGCGCCGACCACGGTGAGCAGGAGCACCGCGAGCACGCGATAGTGCACCGCCCAGCCGAATGGGGCGATGGCGAAACCGACATACGGCAGCACCAGTGCTCCGGCGAGGCGTGGATCGCGCTGCCGGCCCACCACGTACTGGACAGCGGCCATGGCGAGGGTGCCGGCGATCGTCGGTGGGTGGTGGCTCACCACCAGCAGGAGGGTCGCGGCGGTTATCACGATCGCCGCGGCCACCGGGTACCGCCGGGCCAGCAGGAGCGGGAGCGTGGCGAACAGCCCGAGTACGAGTGGCAGCGCGATCTTCTGGCCCGGCTGCACCCCGACCGCGGTGGCTTCGCCCAGGGAGAGCGTGGCCAACACGGCGGCGGCGAGCAGCGGCCAGTCGGGCATCTCGGTGACCCGCTGGCCCAGCGCGCCCACCCGGTGCAGCGCACCACCAGCCCAGCTCATACCGGCCATTCTGCCGGGACAGATGCGCCGGGCGCGTCACCCGATGCCGTCGCTCGCACGAGGGATACGGCTCACCCGGCCCGGTGGTCCCAGGACGGCGCCTCAGCGTGACGACCCGGGCGGCCGGCGAGCCTAGCCTGCCAACCATGGAGCCGAATATCCAGGTACATCAGCTACACAAGCGGTACGGTCGCACGGTCGCCGTGGACGGGCTCACCTTCACCGTGCGCCCCGGTCAGGTCACCGGCTTTGTCGGACCGAACGGCGCGGGCAAGTCCACCACGATGCGCGTCATCCTCGGCCTGGACCGGCCCGATACCGGCACCGCGACCATCGGGGGGCGGCCGTACCGGAGCCTGCGCACGCCACTGCGCGAGGTGGGTACGTTGCTGGACGCCGCGGCGGTACACCCGGGCCGGCGGGCCCGCGACCATCTACTGTGGATGGCGCACAGCAACGGGCTACCGAGGTCCAGAGTGGACACCGTACTGGAGATGGTCGGGCTCACCGACGTGGCACGGCGCCGGGCGGGTGGCTTCTCGCTCGGCATGCGCCAGCGGCTGGGTATCGCCGGCGCGCTGCTCGGCGACCCGCCGGTGCTGATGTTCGACGAGCCGGTCAACGGCCTGGATCCGGAGGGCATCCGGTGGATCCGGAACCTGCTGCGCTCGCTGGCCGGCCAGGGGCGCGCGATCTTCGTCTCCAGCCACCTGATGAGCGAGCTGGAGGACACCGCCGACCACCTCATCGTGGTCGGGCGGGGCCGGCTGATCGCCGATACCAGCGTCCGCGACATGCTCGCCGCCGCCTCGGGCGGCCGGGTGGTGCTGCGTACGAAGGACCGGGCGGCCGCGATGACCCGGCTGGCCAACGCCGGTGCGACGGTCGCCGCCACCGGCCCGGACGAGCTTGTCATCGGTGGCCTGCCGGCCGACCGGGTGGTCAACCTGCTCAGCCAGGCCGGGGTGCCGTTCTCGGAGGTGGCCGGGCACCGGGCATCGCTGGAGCAGGCGTACATGGACCTGACCCGGGACTCGGTGGAGTTCTCCGGTGCCGTGAAGGAGTCACGATGAGCTACCAGTCCACTGTGTCCAGTCGCGGCGACGGGTTCGGTGCGCAGCTGCGCGCCGAGTGGACCAAGTTCTGGTCGGTACGCAGCACCAAGGTCTGTACCGGGCTCGGGGTGTTGCTGACCATCGGGCTGTCCGTACTGGCGTCCAACGCCGGGGGCACCGACGCCAACAACCAACCGCCCTTCACCGACCGGTTCAGCCTCGTCTACCAGCCGTTGCCCGGCGACGGCAGCATCACCGCCCGGCTGGCCAGCCAGGCCAACAGCCACGAGTGGGCCAAGGCGGGCGTGATCGTCAAGGCGGATACCAGCAGTGGCTCGACCTATGCCGCGCTGGTCGCCACCCCGGCGCACGGCCTGCGGATGGAGGCGGAGTTCACCCGTACCGTCGCCAGCCTTCCGGGCGCAGCGCCAACCTGGCTGCGGCTGACCCGAACCGGCGGCACGGTCGCCGGCTACACCTCACCCGATGGCACCACCTGGCACCGGGTCGGCGGTGTCACCCTGGCTGGGCTGCCCGCGACCGTCCAGGTTGGACTGATGGTCGCCTCGCCGAGCGTGGTCGAGACGGTGAAGGCCGCCGGTGGCAGTGACACCCGCGGCCGCGCCACGATCGGACGGGCCGTCTTCGACAGCGTGACCGTCCAGAGTGGAGGCTTGGCGCCCTGGCGGCAGGTCGACATCGGGGATGCCTCGGGAGGCAGCCTCAGCCGGGCCGGTGGCGCCTTCACGGTAACCGGGTCGGGTGACATCTCCGGGTACGGCATCGCCAGCTGGGTCACCCCCGGCAATGACGACACCGTCTCGAACAGCCTCGTCGGCCTGCAGTTCGGCCTGATCGCCATGGTCGCCCTCGGGATCGTCTTCGCCGCCGCTGAATACAAGACCGGCATCGTACGGACCACCTTCGCGGCCAGTCCGCGGCGCGGCCGGGTGCTCGCCGCCAAGGCGGTTGTCCTCGGCGCCACGGCCTTCGTCGCCGGCCTGCTGGCCAGTGTGGCCGCGTACCTCG
Source organism: Micromonosporaceae bacterium (assembly GCA_017354595.1). Lineage (GTDB taxonomy): Bacteria > Actinomycetota > Actinomycetes > Mycobacteriales > Micromonosporaceae > DATEJJ01. Next base: position 5,155 of record JAFMQQ010000054.1, on the reverse strand, counting down.
CCGCCCAGCCCGGTCTGCACAGCAATGGCTACAACCCGCCGGCGTACCCGCACCGGGCGATCACCGAGCCGACGGTGCTGCGCGCGGTGGTGGGTGCCGCACTGGTGCTCGGCGTACTCGCGGTCTTCGGCCTCGCGATCAGCACCCTGCTGCGCCGTTCGGTGCGCTCGCTGGCACTGGTCCTCGGCCTGATGCTGGTACCGCAGATCGTCGGTGCGGCGGTGCTCTCGCTCGGTACCGACCTGTGGCTGCACCGGCTCACCCCGGTCGCCGGGCTGGCGATCACCCAGACGAGGCAGCGGTTCGACACCGCGATCAGCCCGTGGGGCGGCTTCGGTGTCCTGGCCGGGTACGCCGCCGTGGCGCTGGTCGCGGCCATCCTCGCCGTACGCCGCCGGGACGCGTGAGGCATGTACGCGCTGCACATGGAGTGGACCAAGCTGCGTACCGTCGCGACCACCGGCTGGTGGCTGCTCGGGCTGGTCGCCTGCACCGTCGGACTGGCCGCCTTCGTATCGTCCACTGTGGACGCTGTGAACTGCGCGCCGCGGTGCGACTTCGACCTGCCCCGGCTCAGCCTCTCAGGTGTCTACATCGGACAGATCGCGGCGGTCGCGCTCGGCGCGCTCGCGGTCACCACCGAGTACGACACCGCGATGGTCCGGACCACGCTGGCGGCGTACCCGCGCCGCGGCGCGGTTCTGGCGGCGAAGCTGGCCGTGGTGACCGTGGTGGTGCTCGGCTGCGCCGCGCTCGGCGTGCTCGGCTCGCTGGCGGTGGCCCGGGGCATCCTGCCCGGCAACGGTTTTACCCGCGCCAACGGGTACCCCCCGCTCTCGCTCGGCGACCGCGCGACGCTCCGGGCGTACCTCGGCACCGTGCTGTACCTCGGCCTCATCGCGATCCTCTCCGCCGGAGTGGGTGCCACGCTGCGGAACACGGCCGCCACGGTCAGCATGGTGCTGGGAATGCTGTACGTGTTGCCGATCGTGATCCCGTTCCTGCCCACCGGCGCATGGCGGGACGCGCTGTACCGGTACTCGCCGATGTCGGCCGGGCTGACCGTACAGGCGACCCGGGGACTGAACGCCCTCCCGATCGGCCCCTGGCCGGGACTCGGCGTGCTGGCCGGGTACGCGGGAGCCGCGGTGCTCGCCGGCGCGTTGCTGTTCCGGCTGCGCGACGCGTAGCCCGAGTCGAATGGGCGTCAGGACTCTTCACCCGCTTGCCCGGGTGTCGTAGCCTGCACGGCGGCCCGAAACCCCAACATCAACAATGGGTCACCGAGGAGAGACAAGATGTCATTCGATGCGAAGCTCGACCAGGCCTTCCACGGCAAGAGCGCCCAGGAGCTGGCGGACGCGCCGATCTCCGCCATCAAGGGCGTCACCGACGCCGACGCCGAGCTGCTGCTCAAGGCCTTCAACATCAAGACCATCAAGGACCTGGGTACCAACAAGTTCTTCCGTACCGCGCAGGCGATCGCTGCCATCGCCGAGTGACGCGGCGCACCTGAGCTCGCCCGCCGGCCGCCGGTTCAGCTGTTTGCCCGGCGGCCGGTGCCCGCCCCGGGCATCATGATCGTGTGCGGGCGATTGCGGGGGTGCTCGGTGCCATCGTGGTGCTGAGCACGGCCGTCAGCATTCTGCGCAACCTGGTCGTACCCCGCGGGATCCGGTCGCTGATCGTCAAGATGCTGTGGCGCGGTACCCGCGGGGTGCTGCTGGCCGCTGTCCGACCGTGGCGCCGGTACGAGGTACTCGACCGGACACTCGCCTGGCTGGCGCCGATTGTGCTGCTCGCCACCCTGCTGACCTGGCTGGTACTGCTGTTCGTCGGGTACGGGCTGCTCTCGTACTCCATCTCCAACCTCTCCATCAGCGGCGCCTTCTGGGAGGCCGGCTCCAGCCTGTTCACCGTCGGCTTCGCGCCGGCCGCCCGGGGCGACCTGACCACCCTGGACTTCATCGCCGGGGCGACCGGGCCGGTCGTCATCGCGCTGCAGATCTCCTACCTACCCGCGCTGTACGCCGCGTACAACCGCCGGGAGATCGAGGTGACCCTGCTCCAGGCCCGCGCCGCGGAACCGGCCTGGGGTCCGGAACTGCTCGCCCGGCAGGCACTGGTGGGTACCGTCGACGAGCTCACCACCCTGTACACCACCTGGGAGCGGCTGGCCGTGGACATCGGCGAGAGCCACGCCAACTACCCGCTGCTGCTGGTGTTCCGCTCGCCGCGGCCGTACCGCAACTGGGTGATCGGGCTGATCGCGGTGATGGACGCCGCGGCGATGCACCTGGCGCTGGCGCCGAAGACGGCTCCGGTCGCGCCTGCCCGGCTGATGCTGCGGTCCGGCTTCACCGGGCTGCGGGACATCGGCCGGGTGCTGAACCTGCCGGTCGAGCACGACCCGCGCCCGGAGGATCCGCTGCGGCTGACCTTCGAGGAGTACGCGGCGGCGGTGGCGCACGTGACGGAGGCCGGCTTCGCCACCGAGCGCAGCGCCGAAGAATCGTGGCCGGATTTCAAGGGCTGGCGGGTGAACTACGAGGAGATCGCCTACGCGTTGGCGCGCAAGGTGGACGCGGTGCCAGCGCTGTGGAGCGGCGGGCGGGCCTGGCCGTCCGAGCCGATCTCGCCGGTCCGCCCGATCGACCGCCGCCCCGACCCGCTCGACGGCGGCGCACGCTACCGGCCGCGAGCCGGCCGCGGGCTCAAGCATTGACCTCCAGCGTGCGCAGGTCACTGTGCCGCTGCAGGTACCCGCGGATGGCGATCAGCGCCGCGATCCCCTCCCCGACGGCGGCGCCCAGCTGCTTGGTCGTACCGGCGCGCACGTCGCCCGCCGCGAAGACGCCGGGCATCGAGGTCGCGAAGGCGTCATCGGTCACGACGAAACCCCAGCGGTCCAGCCGCAGCGTGCCCCCCGAGGGCACGCCCGAGTCAGGGTGCGGCCCGCCCAGCCATCCGGTGTTCGGGGTCTGCCCGATGAAGACGAAGGCCGCCTCCGGCCGCCACCGGTACTCCGCTCCGCTGTCCCGGTCGGTCGCGACCACCTCGGTCAGCCGCCCACCCGCGCCGGCCAGGGAGCGCACATCCGTGTTGAGGTGGATGGTGAACTGCGGGTGGCCGCGGACCTTATCCTGCAGCACCCGGGATGCCTTCAGCTCCGGGCCGTGCGCGACCACCCGGATCCGGTCGGCGAACTGGGCCAGGAACAGACCCTCCTCCAGAGCCGAATTGCCGCCGCCGATCACCAGCAACTCCCCCGCGCCCCGGTAGAACGGGCCGTCGCAGGTGGCGCAGAAATGCACGCCGGCGCCGATCAGCTCCTCCTCGCCCGGTATCCCGAGCCGGCGGTACGCCGAGCCGGTGGCGATCAGCACCGCCGGGGCCATCACCTGCTGCCCGCTGCCCAGGCTCACCGTGACACCGTCGGCGTCGCGCTCGACGCCGGTCGCCTCGACCGCGGAGAGCAGCTCGACGCCGTACCGCCGGGCCTGGGCGACGAACCGGTCGGCCAGCTCGCCGCCGGCGATGCCCTCCGGAAAGCCAGGGTAATTTTCTATTTTCTCGGTGATCCCGGCCTGCCCACCGAGTCCGGCCTTATCGACCACAAGGGCATCGATGCCCTCCCGGGCGGCGTAGATGGCGGCGGCCAACCCGGCCGGTCCACCACCGACGATCACCAGGTCGTAGCTGGTGCGCTCGGCGGCGAGGCTGAGCCCCAGCTTCGCGGCGAGCTCGTCATTGCCCGGCTCGAGCAGCCGGCTGCCGTCCGGAAACATGACCATCGGGATGGTGCGGCCGCCGTTCTGCTGCCGTTCCACGTACGCCAGCCCGTCCGGGTCTTGATCGATGTCTATCCAGCGGTACGCCACCCGGTGCTCGGCGAGGAACTTCTTGGCGCGCTTGCAGTCGGGGCACCAGGGTGCGCCGTACACGGTCAACTGCGGCGTCGGCTGGGACATGGGCACAGCATCACACACCCGCGCCCGGCGCACGGGTCGCCCGGCCGGGCAGACCGGTACCCGGACCGACACGTTTCAGCGACATGCCGTAACCGGCGATGATCGTCGCAGACAAGTTTTTCAATCGATTTCGAGGCTCATACGCTGCTCATCCTGCCTGCCGGCAGATCCGCTCGCGTTCATCCGGTGGTAACACGAAATTCGATCTTGGCTGGGGTCTTTTACAAACCGGAAACGGGGACTACAGTCCACAACCAACATCGATGGAAGCGCTCCCATCGAGGTTGATAAATAAGGCGGATAGCTCGCCCGAGACTACAGCCTCGTGGCCGGCGGCGGGCCAGCCCGGACACCGCCGCCGGTCGCTCCACACGGAGGCGCGAAGGAGGTGATCGCCAGAACCACTGCGATGCGCCGGCTCCCGCACCGGGCACCACACACCGAGCTGCCAGCCACGTGCGGTGGTGCCAACGGAACAACCCGTGGGGACGGGGATTGCCCTCCCCGTCCCCACGGTACGCCGGTACATCGCGAGCAACATCGATCGGACGGCCCATCCGAGCAGTCCGAAAGCTGGCGAACCCGATCCTGTAGGCACCCCCCCGGACCTCCTCATTGCGCCGCCCGCTCGCCCTCTGCCGCCCATTCGGCCTCGTACGCCCCGGACTCCGCGCCCTCCCCGACGGGCAGCAACGGTCCAACATCGTCCACTCCTATCGCGAGGAGAAGCCCGATGTCAGCCAGCCCGCCCGCCCGGCACCGCCGGCTGGGCCGCGTCGCGACAGCCGCGGTCTTCGGCGTCCTGACCGCCGCCACCATCACCGTCATCGCCACCCCGCAGGCGACCGCCGCACCCTCGGCGACCGGCGAGTTCAACTATGCGGAGGCGCTGCAGGAATCGATGCTCTTCTACGAGTCGCAGCGCTCGGGACGGCTGCCCGCGGACAACCGGGTCTCCTGGCGCGGCGACTCAGACGTGACCGACGGTTCCGACCACGGCCTGGACCTGACCGGCGGGTACCACGACGCGGGCGACGAGGTGAAGTTCGGCTTCCCCGGCGCATACTCGATGACCACACTCGCCTGGGGCGGTATCGCCGACCCGGCCGGCTACACCAAGTCCGGCCAGACTCAATACCTGCTGCGCAACCTGCGCTGGGGCGATGACTACATCATCAAGGCGC
>JAFMQQ010000354.1 GCA_017354595.1 Micromonosporaceae bacterium | reverse complement strand
TCATCGATGAGCGGCAACGGGCACAGTGCCGGGTACACGATCAGCAGTGACCCGTCGGTGTAGGTATCGATGAGGGGCCGCTGCGCCCCGAACGCCGTAGGCAGCAGGGTGACGCCGCGGCCGCCGGCGATCACCGTCGCCTCGTGCGGTACGTCGACCTCAAGGGTGGTCCCCCGCCATCGGGCGGCCGGATGGATCGTCTGCAGCGCCGCCTGCAATCCGAACTCGCCCGCCACCCGGGTACGCCAGGCGACATCGGCGCGGTGGCTGCGACAGATCTGCATCCAGCTGTCCCGGATGAGTGTCTGGTATCCGGCGCGTACGGCGTCCCGCAGCTCGTACCACGCCCCGCGATCGCGCGCATAGAGTGCCCGTACCCACGGCGTCATCGGCTGCCCGGTGCCGCACACCCGGCGCAGCTCGCGTCGAACCAACGCGGTCGGTGCCGCCATCACCGCCGCCAGGCCCTCGTCCAACCCGTCGCTGATCGGGTCGAGAAACCTTGGGCCGGCACCGGTCGGCGGGACCAGCCGGAGCAGCGGCCGGGCGGGCGGCGGGAGCGCGGCGAGGCTGGCGTCGCGCCAGCCGGCGAAGACCGGGTCCTGCCGCTGCAGCGCCGCCACGGCCAGGCCGAGCTCCATCAGTGGAACCGGGGTCGGGGCGAACCGGGTGTGCAGCAGATCGTCCGCCGTGAAGTGCAGCCGCAGCACGCCCGCCTCCGTCATCCGATGGTTTCAGCCTCCGGCAAAACCATGGCACGTGCGGCGGCGACCCGGCAGGCTCTGGTCGCAACCGTTATCGAGGAGGTAGCGAGTGAGATTTCAGCACGCCCTGCGCGGCGCCGTGCTGGTCGCCATGACGGCCGGTGCTGTCGGGTTCGCCGGGTCCCCGGCGCTCGCCGAGTCGCCGAGCCCCTGGCAGCCGTTCCGGTCCGCGCCGTTCACCCAGGCCGCCGGCGACGTCTGCGCCTTCGCCGTGCACGGTGACATCGTCACCGACCACGAACTCGTGCGCACGCTGCAGACGTACCCGGACGGCACACCACGGGAGCAGGAGTTCGTCGGGCCACTCGTCATCCGGTACACGAACCTGAGCACCGGGGCCTCGGTCGAGCGGAACCTGACCGGTACCGGCTGGTGGTTCTTCGACCAGGACGGGACGACACACGGAAACGGGGTGGGTCACTTCGGCATCGGCATCCACGCCGGCAACACGAACCCGCCGCCCGGCGAGTACGTGCTGACCGGTGCGTTCGACTTCGTCCTCGGGGCGGACGGCACCCGTACCTTCAGCGTCCAGGGTGGCACCGTGGAGAACCTCTGCCAGACGCTCGGCTGACCGACGACCCGCCGGGGCGAACCGCTCCGGCGGGTCAGCGCTTGCGCAGGATCAGGTTGGCGACCAACGCTGTCCAGCCGGTCTGGTGCGCGGCGCCCAGGCCCGCGCCGGTGTCGCCGTGGAAGTACTCGTAGAACGGGATCATGTCGTGCCAGGCCGGATCCTCCTGGAACAGCTGCACATCCCCGAAGACCGGCCGGCGGCCGTCAGCATCCTCCAGGAACAGCGAGACGAGCCGCCGGCACAGGTCGTCGGCGATCTCGGTCAGCGGTAGCTTGCTGCCCGACCGGGTCGGGTACTCCACCAGCAGGTCGTCGCCGAAGAACCGGCTGAACCGGCGCAGCGCCTCGATCAGCAGGAAGTTGATCGGAAACCACACCGGGCCGCGCCAGTTGGAGTTGCCGCCGAAGACATCCGTCATCGACTCCCCCGGCTCGTACGCCACCGAGAACTCGGTGCCGCCCAGCGTCATCGCGAACGGTTCCGCCAGGTGCGCCTTGGAGAGCGCGCGCAACCCGTGCGGCGAAAGGAACTCCTCCTCGTCCAGCATCCGCGACAGTACCCGCAGCAGCTGGCTCTCCTTGACCATGGACAGCAATCGATGCTGTTGGCCGTGCTGGATGCGCCGCGCCCCGATCACCTCGTTGTACTCCGGCTTGTTCGCCAGGAACCAGCGCAGCCGCGCCGACAGCTCGGGCAGCCGCGCCATCGCCAGCGAGCTGATCGTGGTGGTCGCGGCGAGTGGCAGCAGACCCACCACCGAACGCACCTTCAACGGCAGCAACTCACCCTCGGTGGTACGCAGCACGTCGTAGAAGAACGCGTCCTGCTCGTCCCACAGGCCCTGCTGGTGCGCGGCGGCCGCGATGTAGGCGAAGTGCTCGAAGAACTTGGGCGCCAGGTCCTGGTACGCCCGGTCCCGGTGGGCGAGCACCAGGGCGATCTCAAGCAGGTTCAGCGCGTACATCGCCATCCAGGCGGTACCGTCGCTCTGCTCCAGCTGCCCGGCGACCGGTAGCGCCGCGCCCCGGTCGAACGGGCCGATGTTGTCCAGGCCGAGGAAGCCGCCCTCGAAGACGTTGTTGCCGTCCCGGTCCTTGCGGTTCACCCACCAGGTGAAGTTCATCAGCAGCTTGTGCAGCACCTGCTTGAGGAACTCGAAATCCTGCGCCCCGTCGATCTCGAAGACCTTAAGCGCCGCCCAGGCGTGTACCGGTGGGTTGACGTCATCCAGCGCCCACTCGTACGCCGGCAGCTGACCGTTGGGGTGCATGTACCACTCGCGCAGCAGGAGCAACAGCTGGCTCTTCGCGAACGCGGGGTCCACATGCGCCAGTGCCACGCAATGGAAGGCCAGATCCCAGGCGGCGTACCACGGGTACTCCCACTTGTCCGGCATCAGGATCACGTCGCAACTGGTCATGTGCCACCAGTGCGCGTTGCGCCCGTGCTGGTGTACCTCCGGTGGCGGTGGCGAGGCCGGGTCGCCGGCCAGCCAGCGCGCCACGTTGTACTGGTAGAACTGTTTGCTCCACAGTAGACCGGCGATCGCCTGGCGCAGTACCAGCGCCTCGTCCTTGCTCGCCGCGGGCGGGGTCAGCTCGGCGAAGTACTCGTCCGCCTCCCGCTGCCGCTCGGCTAGTACGCCGTCGAAGCCGGTACCCAGGTCGGCGATCGTACAGACATCGGACGGGCCGTCCAGGGTCAGCCGCAGCCGTACCTGCGCCGACTCGCCCGGTCCGATGTGGAGGGTGTAGTGCAGCGCGCCCTTGGTGCCACGGCGCTGCGGGTTGACCGTGTCGGCTCCGTGTACGACGTGGTCGTTGATGCCGTCCTTCGGGTACGGCGTTGAGTTGGGCCGGTTCCACAGCCGCTGGGTGTTGGTTTCGTTGTCGCACAGCAGCGGCTCGGGCGCCGCATCGTCCACTGTGGACCCGGTCAGGGTGAGCCGGCCCAGCCGCTGGTGCTCGGCGACCAGCCGCGGCCCGTCCCCCTCGATGCTCGGCGGGTCGCCACGCCCCGGCAGCCCCCAGGACCAGGTGTTGCGGAACCACAGCGTGGGCAGCAGGTGCAGGGTCTCCGGATCCGGGCCGCGGTTGGTCACGGTGATCAGGACGCACATGTCGTCCGGCGCCGCCTTGGCATAGTCGGCGGTCACCGCCCAGTACCGGTTCCCGGCGAAGATCCCGGTGTCCAGCAGTTCGTACTCGCGCTGGTCGCGCCCGCGTTCCCGGTTCGCGTGGGACAGCTGCGCGTAGGGGTACTCGGCCTGCGGGTAGTGGTAGCGCCAGCGCATCCAGGAGTGGGTGGGCGTGGAGTCCAGGTACCACCAGTACTCCTTGGCGTCCTCACCGTGGTTGCCCTCGCCGGCGGTCACCCCGAAGACGCGCTCCTTGAGGATCGGGTCGCGCCCGTTCCAGAACGCCAGGGCGAAGCAGAACCGCTGCTGGTCGTCGGAGATCCCGGCCAGGCCGTCCTCATTCCAGCGGTAGGTGCGGGAGCGGGCGTGGTCGTGCGGGAAGTAGTCCCAGGCGGTGCCCCATTCGCTGTAGTCCTCGCGTACGGTCCCCCAGGCGCGCTCGGCGAGGTAGGGTCCCCACTCCCGCCACGGTTCGGCTCCCGCGTCCGCGGCGGCCAGCCGCCTCCGTTCGGCACCCTCCGAGCTCATATGCGACATTCTCCTTGCCTGGTGTTTCAACCGGGTATCTCGCCTACCCGCGCCGGCGCGCTCCCCGGCGCCGGCCTACCCGACGGTATCCTGAGGCCCATGACCGTCGTGTCTGTACCTGTGCCGCTGGATGACTTCACCCTGGACGACGTCGCCGAGATGGCCGCCCGCGACCCGGACCACCGGTACGAGTTGCAGGAAGGAAACCTGCTGATCATGACCCCGCCGGACGTGGAACACGGCCAGCTGACCACCATGAT
>JAFMQQ010000053.1 GCA_017354595.1 Micromonosporaceae bacterium | reverse complement strand
TCTTCCGCCGCAGCAGCGGCACCACGGCCTCGCACACGTGCGTCCCGTCAGGACCGTTCAGCCACCCGTCGTCGTACTCGTCGTCGAGCACTTCGTGCACCACCATGCTGGTGCGGCCCTTGCAGGTGCGCTGGAGGAGCTGGCGGTGCAGCGGGTCGTCGAGGTCGATCCGCAGCAGCTGGTCTCCGTCGGAGAGGTGGACCCGATCAGGCACCCCCCAGTTCTCGCGCCAGTCCGCGAGCCGCCGCAGCCAGTCCGCCGTGCTGGTCGGTTCCAGCAGGCCCCGATCGAGCCGCCAGGTCGCTGCCGCGAGGACAGTACGCCCGCGCCGTACCCGCGGAAGGAACGGCGCGTTGCGCATCGGACCCCAGCTCCACGCTTGCACCGCCGAAGTCCCCTCGCGCGCGAGGTCATCGATGAACCGCACCAGGCTGCTGGCGGACACGCGCACGTTCACGACGTTGAAGGCGGTGGGCCGCACCTCTCGACCCAGCCGCAGCGACTGGAGGACCAATCGCTGCGCGGTCGCCGCGACCGCCAGGTCGTCGGGCGGCAGGTCGGTGGTCGGCGTGTCGAACGAGCCAACCCCGACCGGGACGCGGTACGGCAACCAGTGCGGTGCCGTCATCAGGTTCGTCATCCGCTCCACCGTCGGCCGGTACACCAGGGTGGCCGGCACCGCGCCGTCAGGCAGCTCGTACGCCTGGCGGACCAGCCGACCGAGTTCCGCGCCCCGGTCCGGGTACAGGTGCGCGAACCGGCCACTGGCCGCGCCGAACCGGCTCGTGCCGAGGTAGGGGCCCAGCACCACGAGGAATTCGCCGTTACACATCGCCGGCATCGACGGCGCCATCAGCCGGGCGTAGACCTCGATTGACGCCGGTGGCTCGGCGTCTGGTCGGTGCCGGCGCGCCAGCCGCTCGACCAACTCGTCGTCGAGGGTCACCTCACGTCTGCTTGCTGCGACCGCGGCGGTCACCAGCTGTGCCAGCAGCCGATCGCGGTCCGGATCGGCGCCCGGTCCCGGCTGGCGGTCGACTCGCTGTGTCGCTTGTGGACTTTGCCGGTATGCGTCCGGCAGCCCCAGACCCTGCTCCTCGGAGAGCAGTTCGGTCAGCGGGACTGCGCGACCGGTGCCGTACCGTTCCAGGAAGGCATGGTGGAACTCGCGCAGCCACGGCCGGCCGGGTCGGTCCGGCGAGAGCCGCCACAGCGTCTCGACTGCCTGCTCCACCTCGCGGGCAACGCCGGCGGGAATGCGGATCTCAGCGTCCAGGGCGAGGTCGACGTGGACGGCAGGCTCGACCGGTTGGACGCAACGCATCCGGTCGCCGAGCGATTCAAGCAGGCGCCCGCCCTGCCCGAGCGGAGCCCGGTCGTAGGCGGTCATCTCGTCGCGGATGCCCCGCAGCGCCGGTGCGACGTGGTGGCCATCCAGCCGGTCCAGCAGGTATCCGAGCGGATCAGCGCAGTCCGACGGCGGTCGCACGTCGGTGAGCAGGAACCGGCGGTGAACGAGGCCGGCGAGCATTCGCGCCGCCGACTGCGGCGACGCGCCAGGCCACCTGCTGGTCAGAGCGGCAACGAGCGCGGGGAAGGCGATCGGCGCGGACGCGGCGTCGAGCGCCGCCCGCACCGGCGCGGTCAGCGCCAGTCCATCCGCACCGGGTCGATCGGCCAGCTCGACCCACCGGCCACGGATCACGCGGTTCGGGTTGGTCATCAGCCGCAACCGGGGCAACACCTCCGGGTCGGTCTCCAGGTCGCCGATGACCGCGGACAGCCAGCCACCATCGGGGCGGCTGAAGGTACGGTGCCCGCTGCGCAGGCACGCCCAACCGTCAGTGGCGAACCGGGCCGGTACCACGCCGGCGAACAGGCCGAACGGCGTCGCGCGGGTCGACATCCGCAGGCGGTAGCTCTCCAGACTCAGCGCCAACCGGCGGAGGTCCTTCGTCTTGGCCGGCGGGTGTCCGGCATCCGCCGCGCGCAGCGCCGCCGCCAGGCTGGTACTCGCCACCGCGACCGCTTCGCGCAACACCGGGTCGGTCGCGAGCCGGCTGACCCGCCGCCACAAGGCTTCGTCGGAGTCGCTTTGACCGCCCGGCTCTGGCTGCGGTACGTCTCGTCCAGGTAGCGAGCCGACGGCCGCTCGGATCTGCACGAGATCCGTACACCGGTAGGTAGCCTCTGCCGCGGCCACGAGTCCTTCCCCTTCCTACGGACGCGAAGCGGCGCTCTGGATGGCGAGCCACGCGCCAGGGTCGCTGCCGACAAGCGAGGGATCGTGGCGCAGCATGGCGGCCTGGATTCTGCGCAGCGACGGTCCCGGATCCAGACCCAGCTCATCCACGAGCATCTGACGGGCGGTGGCGAATGCGTCGAGTGCCTCAGCGACGCGGCCGGCCCGGTACAGTGCCAGCATCAACTGGGCGTGGACCCGTTCACACAGCGGGTCGGCCGCCACCGCGCCGCGAAGCTCGCCGACGAGTTCGTCGGCGAGTCCCAGTTGCAGGCGTGCATCCGTCCAGTCCCGCAGCACCGCCCGGTGCTGCTCTTCGAGGTATTCGACCCACTGCTCCAGTTCGCCATTGGCCGGAAGGTCGGCAAGCGGCCGGCCCCGCCACAGCCGTACCGCTTGGGCGAACAGACCCGCACTGCGCATCGGGTCACCCCGACGAAGTTCAGCGCGCGCCCGCGTGGCCAGTTCCCAGTGGCGCAGCGCATCCAGCTCACCGTCGGCCACCGCCAGCGTGTACCCGGCGGCATCGCAGATCAGCCGCTGCTCGGTGCCATCCACCGGCAGGATGCGGCGGATCGCGCACACATAGGTGTACAGATTGGCGACGGCCGAGCGGGGTGGCCGGTCGCCCCACAGCTGGGTCATGAAGCGCCCAGTCGACACCGGCCGGTTGGCATTCGCCAGCAGCAGCGCGAAAGCGACCTTCGGTTTGGTACGCCGGAGGCGGTCGGCGACATCCCGGCTGCACACCTGAAACCGGCCGAGGACGGCAAACTCCACGGTTGATTCCCCACGTGTCGCGTGGCGACCCGGTGCCTGGCGATGGGATGAAGGGACCGGCGCCGCCACTGGCGAAATCTCGTGAGATCGACACTCGCAGAGCACCCTTGGCATCCGCTTGGCGCCGGCAGTTGTCGGGCGCCCGCCGAGCATCCGCAACTGGCCGTCAACTCACCATCAAATTCGCTCACATCGTTGGGTGCGTTGCTAGCCTTGCACGGCATGGAGCTGCGCCTGCTGGGCCCGGTCGAGGTGGTCGGCGATCGAGGAACGATTACCATCGGACGGCGTCAGGAACGGCTGCTGCTCGCGGTCCTGGCGGCGCAGGCAGGCACCTACCTGCAGATCGAGCATCTTGCTGACATGTTGTGGCCGGACCGGCCGCCGGCGCGTGCCCGCGAAGCGATCCAGGCGATGGTGTCTCATCTGCGCTCCGCACTGCGGTCACTCGCCACTGACGCGCCGCGCGTCCTGGTACGGGGCGGCGGATATGCGCTGGAGGTCGACTCGGACCGGGTCGACCTGCACCGGTTCCGGGCACTGGTGGAGCAGGCCCGGGCGGCGCCTGCGACCGCGCAACGAGCTCAGCTGCTGAGCACGGCGCTGGAGCTCTGGCGGGGTCCGGTACTCGCCGACGTCATCGACGACCAGGAGCGGTTCCGGCGCTTCGCCCACGTGAACGAGCTACACGTGTCGGTACGCGAGGACCTATTCGAATGCCAGCTGGAGCTCGGCGAGCACCGCGACACCGTGCAGCAGCTCACCGAGCTTGTCAGCCAGCACCCCCTGCGGGAGCACGCGGTGTCGCTGTTGATGCTGGCGTTGTACCGGTGTGACCGCCGGGCCGAGGCACTGGCTGCCTATGCCGACCTGGCCGGCAGGCTGCGCGCTGAACTTGGCCTGGACCCTGGCGAACCAGTACGCCGGCTGCACACCGCCATCCTCCGGGACGCGGCCTGGCTCTGCGCGCCGAGCCGGAAACCGGCCGGTACGCCGGCACCCGACGCGGTGACGCCGCCGGCTCAACTGCCCTGCCCACCCGTGGCCTTTGTCGGGCGTGAGGAGCAGCTACACCAGCTCGACGCGATCCTGGATAACATGGCGCGGCCCCAGACCGTCATCGTCTCTGCGATCGACGGCATCGCCGGAGTGGGCAAGACGGCGCTGGCCGTGCGCTGGGGTGAACGGGTCCGGGCGCGGTTCCGGGACGGGCAGCTCTTTCTCGACCTGCGCGGCCACTCGCGTGCCCCGAGCGTCCGGCCGATCGAGGCGCTCACCTACTTCCTGGTGGCGCTCGGGGTGCCGCCGGCCCAGGTACCGGTCGACGTCGAGCAGGCCGCCGCCCAGTACCGGACGCTGGTCCGCGACCGGCAACTGCTCATCGTGCTGGACAACGCCAGCGGCGCGGACCAGGTCCGTCCACTGTTGCCGGGAAGCCCGGGCAGTCTGGTGCTGGTGACCAGCCGGAACCGGCTTGCCGGCCTGGTCGCCAAGGAGGGCGCGCATCGGCTCACGCTCGATGTCCTGTCCCCCGAGCAATCCGTCTCGTTGCTGCGCCAGCTGCTCGGCGCAACGTTGGTGGACAGCCAGCCGGAGGCGACGGCGACGCTCGCCGAATGCTGCGGGCACCTACCACTGGCCCTGCGTATTGCGGCCGCCAATCTGCTGGACGAGCCGCAGGTGCCGCTCACCGAGCAGGTGGCGCGGTTGCGGCGCAGTCGGCTGGACCGGCTGGCCGTCGGCGATGACGAGGACGCCGCGGTGGGAGCCGCCTTCGACGTCTCCTACGATCGTCTGCCTGCCCCGACCGCCCGCGCGTTTCGCTTGCTGGGGCTGGTGCCCGGTACGGAACTCGACCTGGCCGCCGCCGCCGCACTCTTCGGTGCCGCGCAGGCAGAGTCGCAACCGCTGCTGAGCGCCCTTCGCGACGGGCACCTCGTGAGACAGGAGCCGGACGGCCGGTACGGGATGCACGACCTGCTTCGCCAGTACGCGGCCCGGCGCGGCCAGGCTACCGATCCGCCGGCCGAACGCGAAGCAGCCATGCAGCGCCTGTTCCAGTGGTACCTGGCGGGTGCCGCCACAGCCGTCGACATGCTGTACCCGGGAACCGCGAGGCTCCCCCAGGACGCTCCCGAGCCGGCGCCGTTCGCCAGCCGTGAGGCGGCGCTGGCATGGCTGGAGACCGAACGTTCCACTATGGTCAGTCTGATCCGGCTCGGCTCCCGATCAGGTATCGCCGCCAGCGCGGTGCTGGCCGACCACCTCCGGATGAACTTCTGGGTGCGGCGTTCCCCGGTGGAGTGGCTGACGGCCGGCCAGGCTGCCTTCTCCGTCGCCGGCAACCTTGACGACCCGGCGCTGCTGGGCTCCGCCCACCACAGCCTCGGGATGGTCTACCAGCTGACCGGACGGTCGCCGGCCGCCGTCGCACACCATCGCCGCGCCGCACGGCTGTACCGGCTCGCCGGGCATTCCGCCGGCCTGGCCGCGGTGTTGAGCGCGCTGGGTGCCGTGTACGGAGACCTCGGCCAGCTGGAGCGCGCGGCCCGTTCCCTGGAGCATGCCCTCTCGGTGCACCGGCGCACCGGCAACGTCCAAGGGGCCGCGGTCGCCGAAGCCAACCTGGGTGTGCTGTACGCGATGACCGGCCAGTGGACGCGTTCGGTTCACCGGCTTACCGGGAGCCTTGAAAGCCACCGCAGGGTCGGCGCACGGGCGAGCGAAGCAGCGGTGTTGGCCAACCTCAGCACGGTGTTGCTGCAACTTGGCCGATTCGACGATGCGGCCCGGATGATCGAGACGGCGATCGAGGTGGCGCAGGAGGTCGGCATGACCGGCTTCGAGTGCGTGGCGCTGACCACCAAGACGCTGCTACTGTGCCAGCGCGGCGAGGTACGACTCGCTGCGGAGTGCATCGCGCGCGGTCTGGAACTGGCCGAGAAGACCAGCGACAGAAGCCTGGAAGCGCAAGCGCTCAACGCGGCCGGCGTGGTGGAACGGCTACTCAACCGGCAAGCGGAGGCGGTGGACCGGCACACCCGGGCTCGGGATCTGGCGCACGCGGCCCATCTGACGCAGGTCGAGGTGCAGTCGCTCATCGGGCTCGCGCTGGCACTGCTCGCCGGCGGCCGCGCGTCGGAGGCGAGGTCACGCGCTGAGCGCGCCGCCTCCCTGGCTCGCGCTGGCGGGCTGCGGCCCGAGGAGGGCGAAGCGCTGTGCGTGCTCGCCGATGCATGCCGCCTTACCGGTGAGACCAGACAGGCGCGGGATTATGCCGCCCGGGCGGCCGCGATCGCCGAGGAACTTCAGCACCCGATCGGTACCGCGCGGGCGCACCTGGTGTTGGGCCACGTCACGTCCGGCTCCGCGGCCATCGAACATTGGCAACGGGCACTGCTGACGTTTGCCGCGCTGCGGGTGCCAGAGGCAGCAGCGGTGCGGGAACTGCTCGGCGCCGCCACCGCTGCAACCGGCTGAGAGGTGCCAGGGGTCAGACGGTCAGACCAGCGCGGTGATCCGCAGCCAACTGCCGCCATGCCGTGACCAGATCTACATCGCTTGCGGAACTGGCCGCCGGAGGTAGGTCGGCACCCTGGATTCTGCCCGGCGCCCGGCGTCACCTGCACCAGGCCGGCCGACACAGCACACATTGCGGCACACCAGGGCGTTGGCGGGTGCGGTGCGACCTAGCCTGTCTGCATGCGACGCTTCCACGATGAGGACCTCACCGGCGCAGAATTCCGCGAATGCGACCTGAGTAGAGCGCGGATGGTCGGTGTGGTCATGCAGGACGCCGAGATCGACGGCCTGGTCACCAATCTGGTAGTCAACGGGGTCGAGGTGATGTCGTACGTCGAGGCGCAGCTCGACCGTCGTCATCCGGTACGGCTGCTGATCCGCTCAGATCAGCCGCACGACCTGCGAGAGGCCTGGCAGCAACTGCGGGACGACTGGGCAACGACGACCGAGCGAGTTCGATCCATGCCCGAGAACAGCGAACATCACGGCGTCGACGGCGAGTGGTCGATGGTCGAAACCCTGCGCCACCTTGTCTTCGTACACGACTCTTGGTTCCGGCGCTGTGTGCTCGGGCTCACCGAGCCGTTCACGGCCATGGGACTGGGTCCACCGTTGGTCATGGACCAGGAGGACGGGCTCGACCCGTCCGCCCAACCGAGCCTCGACGAGGTGCTCGCCGTACGGGTCCGGCAGGCTTCAGAGATCGAGACGTGGCTGGCGGAGGTCACGCCTGATCAGCTCGCGAAGCCCGCGCCGGTCCCGGACGACGACAGATGGCCCCCGTACGCCAAGGGGCGGACAGTGCGGCAATGCCTCGGCACAGTACTCAACGAGGAATGGGCTCACCACCGGTTCTGCGAGCGTGACCTGGACATCCTGTCGGATCAGGGTTCATGAGCGAACTCTAAGCCTGTGCCACCTGTATTGTCCATCATGGACAGATGAGGCTCAGGCCAGCGAGACCTGGTGGCGCGCCGCGAGGTCCGCGGTGCTCTCCAGGTCGAAGGCCATGCCGAAGCGCGCCGCGTGCCGGGCGATGGCGTCGGTATCCGCAGCAGGCCCCGGTCCGGCGACACCGGCAACCTCATGGAAGTACGTGTCGAGGTTGCCCGGTGTTATCACCAGAAGTATGCGGGCCCGAACCTTGCCGGCGTTCCAGAATGAGTGCGGGACTCCCCTGGGTCCAAAGAGCGTCGCGCCGGAAACCACCCGCAGTTCCTCCCCGCCGAGACGGACGCCGACGGTACCTTCGATCACGAAGGCGGTCTCATCCTCCCGTGAATGCGTGTGGACCGGGGCGACCAGACCGCCCGGCTGCACCACCACCTCCATGACGCTCAGCGCACCGTTGGTGCTCGCGCCCGGTAAGGCGATTCTCTCCAGAACCTTCGGTCGCACCAGCCGGAAGCCCGCCACCCCGTCACTGACCGAGGGCGAAAGTGTCGTCACCGCCTGACCGCCGCACCACTCGCCGTCGCCATTACGGCAGCCGGATCGACTGGGCATGGCGGAATGCGTCGGAAGGGTCCCAGCGCGCCTTGACCTGCTGCAGTCTCGGGTAGTTGTCCTTGTAGTACAAGCCGTACCAGGGCACGCCGGAGGTATTCCACGCCGGATCACTCAGGTCGATATCGGCGTAGTTGATGAAGCACCCATCGGTGACGGCACTGGGCACCGGTACACCGCCAGTCGTGGCGTACACATCGCGGTAGAACTCCCGGATCCAACCCAGGTGTACGGCGTCGTCGGTTGCGTCCCCCCAGGCGACGAGGTACATCATCTTCATCACTGAATCGCGCTGCGGAACCGCGGTGGCCGACGCAGAGACGGTGTTCGATCGACCACCGTAGCTCGATACCTCCACCAGCGCGCCCGGATTCGCGTAGTCGGTCCTCGTCAGATGATGGTGGAACGCCGCGATGTGCGAATCGGGGAAACCTCTCCTCATGTACGTGGACTTGAAGTCGGCCCGGCCGGTGGCGTCACCGCCAAACATCGCCCGCCAGGTTGTGCTGTGAAACCACGGCAGCCTGCGGTGATCCCAGGTCTGCGGCGTACCGACGCCATCAGCGACGGCGGCGACGAACTGCCGGAGCAGCGCCTCGGCGTCCGGTACGGAGGCGTCCATCTGGGTCGCCATGTTGATCAGCCCGTTGGACTGGTGGGTGAGGAACAGCCGGCTGAACAGACCGGAGTATGCGGTGTCAGCACCGCTGTTCTGCTCGCACCACCTGCCGAAGTTCTGCATCAACCGGCTGAACCCCGCCTCGGTGAGACCGGCCCACGGCCACACCGACTGGTTGATCCATACTTCGCCTGGTGGCTTCGGCAGCACCGTTCCCGCAGCCGCATCGCCCGGCCCCGGACCGCGGAACCAGTACCGGGTGACGACGCCGAAATTGCCGCCGCCACCTCCGGTGTGCGCCCACCAGAGGTCGCGGTACGGGTCGTCGGGACGCGCCGTGGCGATCACCCGCCGGGCGCTGCCGTCCGCCCCGACAACGACGACCTCCACTGCGTACAGATAGTCGACCACCAGGCCGAGTGAGCGGTTGAGCTGTCCATAACCACCACCCGCCACGTGGCCACCGAAGCCTACGGATGGGCAGGAACCAGCGGGCAGAGTGACGCCCCATCCCTTGAACAGGGCTTCACACACCTCGCCCACGGTGGCACCCGCCTCGATGGCGATCGCGTGCTGGGCGTCGTCGTAGTAGATCGCGTTCATCTTCGACAGATCAAGGACGACCTGAATCTCGGGGTTGGTCACGAAATCCTCGTAGCAGTGCCCCCCGCTGCGCACTGCTATCCGCTTGCCCGCACTGACCGCCTCCTGTACGGCGGCCGTGACCTGGTCAGGAGAGGTGATTATCTTGATGTAGTCCGGGCTTCCGACCCAGCGCAGGTTCTCCCCGCGGATGAGGTCGTCGTAGCGGAAATCGTCTGGGCGTACCGTCACCGCCGGGTGTGCGGTGGTGCCGGACGGATCCACGGCCCGAGCGGGCGCGCCGCCAGCGATCAAGGTCCCGCCGGCAGCGGCCGTACCGGCAAGAAGTGAACGACGGGTGATCCTGTTCATGGGTCCTCCAGATGTATCTCAAGGTGGCGCATGCTTGCGGCCGGCGAATTTGGGACAGCGCCGGTGCCACAACCGTCTTCGTCGCGCGGTTGTTCGACCGGCCGCGACGGCGGCGGGATACGCAGGCCGGCGCGCGAACGCCGGCCTGCCCGGTGCGGTGAGCCAGCCTGGTGCGGTGAGCCAGCCCGGTGCGGTGAGCCAGCCCGGTGCGGTGAGCCAGCCCGGTGCGGTGAGCCAGCCCGGTGCGGTGAGCCAGCCCGGTGCGGTGAGCCAGCCCCGTGCCGGTGTGGTCGGGCGGATCAGCCGGGCTGGCGGACCGCCGCCTCGCCTTCAATCTCGATCTTCACTTGCCGCCCAACCAGCACACCGCCGCCCTCCAGGGGTACGTTCCAGGTCAGGCCGAACTCCTCGCGATCGATCTCCGCCGTCGCGCTGAAGCCGACGACGTCTTTGCCCCACGGGTCCCGGCTGAGCCCCTCGAAGACCACCCGCATATCGACCGGACGACTGGCCTGCTTGATGGTCAGCTCCCCGGCGACCACGAACTCGTTGTCCCCGACCGCTTTCACGCCGGTGCTGCGGTACTCGATGGTGGGGTGTTTCTCGCAGTCGAGGAAGTCGGCGCTGCGCAGGTGGTTGTCCCGGTCGCTCTGCGCTGTCGTGATGCTCGCCGCATGGATGGTCGCCGTGACGCTGGACTGCAGCGGTTCGTCAGCGATCTGGATGACACCGGTGACCTCGTCGAATGCACCACGTACCTTGGCCACCATGAGGTGCCGGGCGATGAAGCCGACCCGGGTGTGTGCCGGGTCCAGTTCGTACTCACCCGGCGCCGGGATGGTCAGCCCGTTCCACTCGCGGGCCAGGTCGCTGCGCGCACTCATCGTGTCTCCTTCTGGTGTCTCGCGGTTTCGGTGATCTGGCGTGTTGGAACAGGTGCTGCGAGGCTCACTCGAGGCCCCCGTCGACGTGGATCGTCTGTCCCGTGATCCAGCCGGAGTCCGGGCCGGCGAGGAAGGCGACGACCCCGGCGACGTC
>JAFMQQ010000353.1 GCA_017354595.1 Micromonosporaceae bacterium | reverse complement strand
GGACACCCCCCGGGCCGCGCCGGCATACTCTGGTTCGCATGGCACCTCACACGTCCGGCCCGTTCGCGTTCCAGGTAGAGGGCTGGCTCAGGCTGGTACTCGCGGTCGCGGTCCTGGTTGTCGAGCTGGTGGCGTTCATCAACTGCGCCACCCAACGGGCCGACGCCTTCGCCGCGGTCGGCTCGCTGTCGAAGGGCGCCTGGCTCGCACTCACCGGTGGTGCGCTGCTGTTCACCTTGCTGATCGGCTTCTTCAATATCCTCGGTATCGTCGCCGTCGCCGCCGCACTCATCTACCTGCTCGACCTGCGCCCCGCCCTGCGCGACGCCGTGGACGGACCCGGTCCCTGGTAGTTGGCAGGAGGCTCTTCGTAGGTGGCGCGTAGGCTCAGCCGGCATGGGTGTCACACAGCACGGCCGTACCAACCGCCTCGATCTGCTCGACCCGACCCTGCGCGAGTGGCAGTGCACGGTGCTGTCCAGCGACCCCGAGCAGGGCATCGTGCTGGATCGCTCCGCCTTCTATCCGGGCGGGGGAGGGCAACCGCCCGATCACGGCGTGCTGCTCTGGCAGGGGGTACAGACCCGGATCGTCGGTACCCGCAAGGGCGACGACCTCTACCTGCTCCCGGCCGAGGGCGACCCGCTGCCACCGGTGGGTACCGAGGTGAGCGGCGCGGTCGAACAGACCCGGCGGAGCCTGCTCATGCGTACCCATTCCGGCCTGCATGTGCTGTGCGGCGTGGTGTTCCGCGACTTCGGCGCCCTGGTCACCGGCGGCAACATGGAGCCGGGCGAGGCGCGGATGGACTTCAACCTGCCCGAGGTACCCGCTGACTTCAAGGCGCGCCTGGAGGAGCTGGTCAACCGGGAGGTCTGCGAGGACCGCCGGGTCGCGACGAAGGTGCTGTCCCGGGACGAGGCGCTGGCCCTGCCGGACATCATCCGTACCCAGTCGAATCTGATCCCCGCCGATGAGGCGGAGATCCGCATTGTTGAGATCGTCGGGCTGGACACCCAGGCCGACGGGGGTACGCACGTCGCGTCCACGGCGCAGATCGGCAAGGTCGCGGTGGTCAAGGTGGAGAGCAAGGGCAAGGCGAACCGGCGGGTACGGATCCGGCTCGCCGACTGACTGTCCACTTGGTACTGTCCGCGGGTGGAGAAGCGGATTGACGGCGCGACCCGGCCGGCACGTGGATTCGTCGCTGGCATCGGGCTCTTCCTCCGCGGCCTGGCCATCTATGGCCGTAACCCGGGGCTGGTGCTGCTGGGTGTGCTGCCCGCCCTGATCACGTTCGTCCTGCTCGGTGGCGCCTTCGCGGTGCTGGTCTACTTCATCGACGACGTTGCCCGCGCGGTCACCTGGTTCGCCGGTGGCTGGTCGACCGGACTGCGCAACGCGATCCGGGTACTCGCCGGCATCGCGATCCTCGGCGCGGCCGGGCTGATCGCGGTCGTCGGTTTCACCGGCCTCACGGTCGCCATCGGCGACCCGTTCTACGAGAGGATCGCGGAGCGGGTGGACGGCCAGCTCGGCGACCCGCCGCGGATCGTGGAGACCAGGTGGTGGCGGGGACTGCTGCGTGGAGTCGGCGACTCGATCCGCCTGGTCCTGCTCTCCACCACGATCGGGATTCTGTTGTTCCTGGCCGGATTCCTGCCGGTCGTCGGGCAGACGGTGGTACCGGTGCTCGGCGCACTCTTCGGCGGCTGGGCGTTGGCGATCGAGCTGACCGGTGTCGCCATGGCCCGGCGCGGCTTCCGGCTGCGTGAGCGGCGCCGGATGCTGCGCCGCAACCGCGCGCTGGCACTCGGCTTCGGTGTCACCGTCTTCGTCGGCTTCCTCATCCCGCTCGGCGCGGTACTGCTGATGCCGGCCGCGGTATCAGGTGGCACGCTGCTGACCCGGCGGGTACGCGGCGAGCCGACCTGAGCGCCGTGCCGGCCGCTGGCGCGCTATACGCGCGCAATTATCCGGCCCGCAACGCTTCGAGCAGGCGTACGTCGCCACTGACCTCGAGCACATCGAAGTCGATCCGGCCCCACAGGGCGAGCAGCAGGTCGCTGGCCGGACCTCGTGCGACCGCCCGCTCGTGCGGCGCCGCCTTGTCCAGCAACGTGTTCGTGTCCAGCAGCGCGAACCCGCCCTCGCCCCGCAGCCGGATGTACCACTCGTGGTCGGCGTCGGTGGCGACCAGCCCGACCACGCCGCGCAGATCCTTCGGGCCGGTACCCTTGCCGGCCGGCAGCAGGGTGTCGAGCACCTCGGCCACCCCGTCCACGGCCAGCTTCGCCTCGACCGGTTCGGCGCGGGCGGTCGCGAACTGCGCGTCCCACCGGTGTACCGCCGTTTCGTGCGCCATCCGCCGGTGCCAGAAAGCGACCCGCTTGGGCTGTGGCGCCCAGTTGAACGCCGGCAGCTCCGGGTCGAGCCCGTCGAGGGCGGTCATCAGCTCGGTGAACCGGCCCTCCCACCAGTCGACCACGCCGGCGTCGGGCTGCGTGTGGAAGGAGGTCCGGGTGCGCTCCGGCGGGTCGGTCACTCCGCGGCTGACGTGATGCAGGACGTAGGCGTACACATCGCCGAGGTGGGCGACCAGGTCGCCGACCGTCCACTCCGGACACGACGGTACCGGCGCCGCCAGGTCGGCACCGCGTACCGCTTCCCGGAAGGCGGCCCCCTCGGCGCGTACCCCGCCGAGCCAGAAGTCCTTGCTACCCAACAGCCTGCTCATGGCGCCTCCGCGCGGTGGATTCTGACTCAGAGGTACGGGGAATCTGCCTCCGGGGTTCGAGCCTAGGTGTTGGCCGTCACCCAGACGAGACCCGCCCGCCGCCCCTCCCCGCGGCGCGCCCGGATCGCCCGGCATAGGGTGGTGTTGTGCTTGACGCCGGGGAGACTCTTCTCGCCGACCACACCACGCTGCGGTTGGGCGGTCACGCACGGCGTGTCCTGATCGCCACCGATCGGCACGATGTGGTGCAGGCGGTACGGGACACCGAGGCGGCCGCGGAGCCGCTGCTGCTGCTCGCCGGTGGCAGCAATGTGGTCATCGCGGACGAGGGGTTCCCCGGCACCGCACTGCTCATCCGCTCCACCGGGATCGGCCCGGGCGATGGGATCGGCCCGGCCGGCGGTGCAACCAGCCTGTCCGGCACCGGGATCCGTCCGGCCGCGGACGGCGACGGTGAGCTGGTCACCATCGAGGCCGGCGCGATCTGGGACGAGGTGGTCCAGTTCTGCCTCGCCGAGGGCCTGTCCGGTGTGGAGTGCATGTCCGGCATACCAGGATCGGCCGGCGGTACCCCGATCCAGAACGTCGGTGCCTACGGGCACGAGATCGCCGAGCTGCTCGACTCGGTGGAGGTGTACGACCGGCACCGGGGCGAGGTGGTGCGGATGGCGCCCGGCGACTGCCGCCTCGGTTTCCGGACCAGCGTGTTCAAGCGCGCCGACCGGTACATCGTGCTCGCCGTGACGCTGCGCCTGCAGCGCTCGCCACTCTCCGCGCCGGTACAGTACGCCGAACTCGCGACCGCTCTCGGTGCCCGTACCGGCGACCGGGTACCGGCGGAGGAGGTGCGCTCGGCGGTGCTGAAGCTGCGGGCCGGCAAGGGGATGGTGCTGGATCCGGCCGACCCGGACACCTGGTCGGTCGGCTCGTTCTTCGCCAACCCGCTGGTGCCACTCGCCGGGTACCCGAACGTGGCGGCCCGGGCGCAGGCGCGCGCGGGTGGCTCGCCGCCGCACTGGCCGTACGGTCCGGACGCGGTGAAGGTGAGCGCCGCGTGGCTGATCGAGCGGGCCGGGTTCGGCAAGGGGTACCGGGGCCAGCATCGCGGGGTGGCCATCTCCACCAAGCACACGCTCGCGTTGACCAACCTCGGCGGCGGGAGCACGGCGGCGCTGCTCGGCCTGGCGCGGGAGATCCGCGAGGGGGTACGGGACGCCTTCGGCGTCACCCTTGAACCCGAGGCGGTGCTGGTCGGCTGCGAGTTGTAGCCCGGTGGGCCAGCCCTCAGCGGATCACCTCGACGCCCTGTACGCCGTCCATCGCGCGCAGCTTCCCGGCGATCTCGCTGAGGTGGTGCCGGCCGTCGAGCGGCCGGGCCACGATCAGGATCTGGTGCTGGGCGCCGGTGTAGCTGACCTTGAGTACCCGGCCGTCGCGGAGGAACTCGCGCGCCCGCTGCTCCACGTCGTGGAAGGCGGCCTCGGTGGTGAGTGTCAGCGTGATCTCCATCGGCCGGCGCTGCGGCAGGACGAAGCGTTCCAGCCGGCCGATCACCACCAGGATGGTGATCGCGAGCGCCGTGGCGG
>JAFMQQ010000002.1 GCA_017354595.1 Micromonosporaceae bacterium | reverse complement strand
CAGTCCCAGCTTGGCGGAGGCGCCGGCCGGGTGAAGGACCTGACGGTGCAGGTGTCCTATGACGACGGTGCCACCTGGAAGACGGTGGACCTGAAGCGGTCGGACGATGCCCACTGGGAGGTCACCCTGCTGCAGCCGCACTCCGGCTTCGTGTCGGTCCGCGCCATCGGCGCCGATACCGCCGGGAACACCTTCGCGCAGACCATCATCCACCTGTACAAGCTGCGCTGAGCGCGCAGCGCTGTGCCGCCGGTCGGGCTCAGTCCCGGCCGGCGGCGATCAGGGCCAGCAGGGCATGTGCGTAGGCGTCCTCGGGTGTGTCGGCGGCGTACCGCTGCTCCCGACCCAGCACGCTGGTCACCACCTGGTACCCGTCCTCACCCCGCTCCAGCCGGCGGAACGTGCCGCCGAGCAGGTTGCGCAGCTGGTCCTCCGCGGGCAGCCAGATCGCCTCATCCTTGGCGACATCGTCCAGCGCCCACTCGGTCGTGCCGTTGAACCCGATGACCGTACCCTTGGGCAGCTCGTGCACCTGGATGGTCATGTCGCTCAGCACGAAGGTCTGGTCGTCCAGGCCACGGTCCGGCATCGCGAACCGGTCACCGGGGGCCGGCTTCCAGGCCAGCCCGGCGTCGCGCAGCGCGGTGGCGAGCTCCAGCGAGAGCATCCATCCATCGTGCCCGCTGATCCGCCGCCGCGCCCGTCGAGTCGATCAGCGGCGGATCACGGCGGGCCGACCATGTCCAGGGCGGCCAGCGCGGCGCCGCGCGCCCCGGCCATGTCCCGGTCGGGTACCAGCGCGAACCGCGCCACCCGCGCCTGCTCCTCGCGCAACGCCGTGTAGCGCTGCACCGAGGCGAGGTACCAGTCGCGGAACTGCGGCTGCGCCTCGACCACGCCGCCGCCGAGGAAGTACGCGTGCGGATCGGTGAAGTTGGAGGCGATGGTGAACAGCCGGCCGATCGCGGCGGCCTGCTGCTCGAAGATCCTGCGCGCCATCGGGTCGCCCCGCTCGCCATACCCGCGGACCAGCCGCGCCGCCTTCGCCAGCGACTCGGCCCTGGCCAGCTCGTGGTCGGGGTACCGGGTCAGCCAGTAGGGCAGCAGGTTCTTCTCGATCCCGGTGAGCGAGGCGAAACTCTCCGCGTCGCCGGACAGGCCGCAGTTGCACCGCGGTACCGGCTGGTCCGCCTCGAGCAGCCCGTCCAGCGGGATGCTCACGTGCCCCAGCTCGGCGGCCATGCCCGCCGCGCCGCGGATCACCCGGCCGGACTCGACCAGCCCGGCACCCAGGCCGGTACCGATGATGACGGCGAGCGACGAGCGCTCCGGCGACAGGGCGCCGAAGTGCACGTGGTGCGCGTAGAGCGCGGCGGCGTTGCCGTCGTTGCTGTACACCACGGGCAGCTCGAGCCGGTTCTCCAGCGCCGTCCGCACGTCGTAGCCGTACCAGTCGGGGTGCACGAAGTTGGTGGCCCCCTTGGAGGAGATGACGCCCTCGGCGGTCGCCGGGCCAGGGGTGTCCAGGCCGACCGCCCGTACCGTCGTCTGGTCGGTACCCGTCGTCTTGAGCACGTTCTCCAGCGCCTCGACCATCGCCTCGATCGCCACCGCCGGGCCCTCCTTGACCAGGCTCGGCGACTCGATCATCCGGTCCGGCAGGAACCGGCCGGAGGCGTCGAGCACGGTGGCGTTGTTGGTGGTCCCGCCGTTGTCCAGGCCGACCACGACCCAGTCCCTGGAGGTGCCCGCATCAGACATTCCCGCATCGTATGCGGCCTGCCTGGGGGTCGGCGCGCGGCCCGGCCTGCCACGCCGGACGCCGTGCTTGTCGACCGGATGGCCGTGCCTGTCGACCGGATGACCTAGGCCGGCCCGGTCGTCGGGTCAGCTCAGGTCCACAATGGCCGCGACCGGGCCGCCGCCGTCGGGACCCTGGTGTGCCGCGGAGACCGAGACGAAGACCGCCGGGTCGCCGGTGACCGCGGCCGCCACCCCACCCACACACGCCTTGATCTGCCGGTGCCAGTGCACGTCGGAGTCGTCCAGCATCGCGTTGCGCCGGCCGCGTACCAGACCGTCGGCCGACGCCTCGCACTTGAGGAAGATGTTGACCAGCCGGCCGTCCAGGTCGCTGTGGTGCGGGCGCTGCGGCAGCGGCAGCCCGGCATCGCGGATCGCCGACCAGATGCCGTCCTGGTCCAGCGCGTCGCGCATCACCGCGTGCCCGATCCGGTACCGGCCGCCGATGCCGGCCACATTGCCCACCACCACGATCTGCGCCCGGTCCAGTTCGACGCCGGAGGAGCAGGAGGCGACCGAGGAGTACAGCGCCCGGTTGTGCAGGATGTCGGAGTCGGCGACCCGGTCCAGTTCGCCGAGCGCCGTGGCGACGCCGAGCGCGGTGGTGCCGTTGGAGAGGTCCATCGACTCGTGCGTGTTCTCGGTCCACACGGCTCGCCCGCGCGCCTTCGCGTCGCGGATCGTGTGGATGGTCAGCAGCGGGGTCTTCGTCTGTACATAGTGGACATCCGCCGGGTCGGTGATGCCGGCGCGCGCCATCGCCTCGCGTACCCCGGTCGCCACCTTCGCCACCATGGCGGTGCGGCCGATCTCCTCCGGCAGCAGTGGCTCGCTCATCGCGAAGCCGACGCTCAGCCGAGGCTCGCCGGTGCGCGGTGCGCTCTGCGGCGGTACCGTCGCGAAGATGGTGGCGTGCGGACAGAGCACCCCGTCGGTACCGCCGGACCAGACGATCGGGATGGCGCGCACCGCGGCCTCGTCCCGGCCGCCCTTGGCGAGCAGGACCTCGCGGAAGGCCCGGTCGGCGATGATCCGGGTGTAGTCGTTGACTCCGCCGTTGCCCTCGGTCTTGCCGATGACGGCGACCACCCGGTCGGCCTCGATGACCCCGCTGTCGATCAGGTCAGTGAGGCCGGACGCGTCACTGACGTGGTGCAGCGGTACCTTGCGGACCTCGATCGGATCGGGCATGGCTCACGATAGCGTCCAGGTATGCCGGACATCATCTCGCCCACCGTCAGCGATTACCTGCTCGCCCATTGCCGGCCCGCTGACGATGTGCTGCGGGACCTGGCCGCCGAGACCGCGGCGACCCTGCCCGACCAGCTGAGCATGCAGATCACCCAGGACGAGGGCGAGCTGCTGGCCATGCTGGCGCGGCTGGTCGGCGCCCGGTACGCGGTGGAGGTGGGCGTCTTCACCGGGTACTCGGCGATCTGTGTCGCCCGGGCGCTGCCGCCGGACGGCAGGCTGCTGGCGTGTGACGTCAGCGCGGAGTGGACGGCCGTGGCGCGCCGGTACTGGGAGCGGGCCGGGCTGACCGACCGGATCGAGCTGCGGCTGGCGCCGGCGATCGAGACGCTGCGCGGGCTGCCGACCGACGAGCGGATCGACTTCGCCTTCATCGACGCCGACAAGACCGGGTACCCGGCCTACTACGAGGAGCTGGTGCGGCGGTTGCGCCCGGGTGGCCTGATCGCGTTGGACAACGTGCTGCGCGAGGGCCGGGTCGCCGATCCGGCCTACCAGGAGCCGGCGGATATCGCGATCCGCGAGCTGAACGACGCGATCGCCGGCGACGACCGGGTCGACACTGTGATGCTGCCGCTGCGCGACGGCGTCACCCTGGTCCGCAAGCGCTAGACGGACCACTAGGGTCGCCCTGGCTCCCGCGGTCGCACGACCCGCCCTCGCACCCGGACCTCGAAACACTAGAATCGGCGCCGACCCGTACGCAGTTTCGATGGAGGTTTCGGAGACATGGATGCGGCCGGCCAGGATGGGTGAGGCACGGCCATCGCCAAAGGTTCGCCGGGGTTCGACCGCCGCCCTCGGAGGCGCCGACGGGGACACCGGGGTGCGGGCGACGGTCGCCGACATTGCCCGGGCGACCGGAGTTTCGGTCGCAACAGTTTCGAAAGTTCTGAACGACCGACCCGATGTCTCCGCTACCACCCGTGCCCTCGTCCGGGCCGCCCTCGCCGAGCACCGGTACGTCAAGCCGCCCCGGTCGACCGGGAACCGGCGCCGCCAGCGGCGCAGCGAACTGATCGAGATCCTGTTCAACGACGCCGGTTCTCCGTGGGCCGCCGAACTGATCCGAGGCGTGGACGCAGCCGCCCGGCGGGCCCATGTCGGTGTCGTCGTCTCGACGCACGAGCCGGGCGGCGTCGATACCGGATCCTGGCTCGGACAGGTCGAGGCGCGCGGGTCGCTCGGTGCGATCCTCGCGCTCTCCGACCTGTCCGCCGCCGACCACCGGCGCCTGGTGAACGCGGAGGTCCCGATGGTTCTCGTCGATCCGGTCGGCGAGTTCGAGTCGGACCTGCCGTCGTTCGGGGCCGGCAACTGGGGCGGCGGCCTGGCCGCCACGGCACACCTCATCGACCTCGGCCATCGCCGGATCGGTACCATCACCGGGCCGATGCGGTACCTGTGCAGCCAGGCCCGGCTCGCCGGGTACCGGGCGGCGCTGGAACGTGCCGGGCTGGCCTTCGATCCCGCGCTGGTACAGCACGGCGACTTCCATTACGCGTCGGGCAAGGCGGCCGCCCTGGCATTGCTCGACATCGCCCAGCCGCCGACCGCGATTTTCGCCGCTAACGACGAACAGGCGCTCGGGGTGTACGCGGCGGTGCAGGAGCGGTCCTTCCGGGTGCCGGACGAAATGAGCGTCATCGGCTTCGATGACGTTCCGATGTCGCAATGGGTGCTGCCGGCGCTCAGTACCGTGCGCCAGCCGATCCGGGCGCTTGGCGAGCTGGCGACCCGGACGGTACTCGCCGCGGGCGCCTCCGACACGGACGTTGATGTACTGCCGCGCAGCCGGACCGAGCTGCCCACAACACTGGTCGTCCGAGGCAGCACCGCACCGCCCCGGTAGCACCCGGGTGGACCGTCCCGAGTGGATGGTCCTGGGTGGACGGTCCCGGGTGGACGGTCACGTGGGCGCCCGAGGCTCGGCGAGATGACACGCGGCCAGGTGCAGCCGGTCGTCCTTCCCGCCCGCTGGGTCGCTGGTTTCGCAGATCTCCATGCCCGGGCGGACCGCCGGTCCGACCGGGCAACGCAGGCGGTAGTCGCAGCCGGGTGGTGGGGCGGGGTCGCCGGTCACCGATGCCTCGACCGCGTCATCGGAGAGCAGGCGCCGCTCGCCGACCTGCGGGATGGCCGCGAGCAGCGACCGGGTGTACGGGTGCTCAGGTGCGCCGATGACCTCCTCCGCCGGGCCCTGCTCGACGATCCGGCCATGGAACATGACCGCGAGCTCGTCGCTCACGTACCGGACGACGGCCAGGTTGTGGCTGATGAACAGCATGGTCAGGCCGAGGTCACGTTGCAGGCGCCGCAACAGGTTGAGCACCACCGCCTGTACCGATACGTCCAACGATGCGGTCACCTCGTCGGCGATCAGCACCGCCGGCTCGGCGGCGAGGGCACGCGCGATCGCGACGCGCTGGCGCTGCCCGCCGGAGAGCAGGTGCGGCCGCAGCTCGGCGACGCGGGGGTCCAGGGAGACCAGTTCGAGCAGTTCTGCCACCCGGGCCGACCTACGGCCGCCCCGCATGCCTTCGGCGATGCTGTCGCCGACATGCAGACGCGGGTCGAGCGAGCCGCGGGGATCCTGGAACACCAGCTGCACCCGCCGCCGGACCTGCCGGGTACGGCCGACCGGCCCGGCCGACAGGTCGGTGTCACCGAGGCGGATCGCACCGCGCGACGGGGTCAGACCGACGATCGCGCGGGCGACGCTACTCTTGCCCGAGCCGGACTCGCCGACCAGTCCGAGCACCGAGCCAGGTGGTATCTCGAACGAGACGCCGCACACGGCGGTGAAGGCGCCGTACCGCACCGTCAGGTTCTGCACCGCGAGTGCGCCCGTCACAGCGGCGCCTCCTCGCGGGTCGCGTTCGTCCCCGTGTCGTTCGTCCCCGTGTCGTTCGTCCGTGTGTCGTTGGTCCCGGCGTCGTTCGCCCGGTCGGGCCCGGTCAACGGATGCCAGCAGGCGACGCGGTGCGCCTGCGATCCGGCGATGCGCAGCAGCGGCGGCCGGTGCCCGGTGCAGGTGGCGTCCGCGCGGGGGCACCGATCGGCGAAGTAGCACCCCGGAAGTTCGGCATCCGGGGATGGCATCCGTCCGTCCAACGCGGGCAGTGGCGCGACCTTGTCCGTGGTCATCGTCGGGCTCGCGGCGACCAGCAGCGCGGTGTACGGATGAGCCGGCCCGGCCAGCAGTGTCGCGGTCGGGGCCTGTTCCACGACGAAGCCGGCGTACATTACCGCCACGCGGTCGCAGACCTCGGCGACGACGGCGATGTCGTGGGAGATGAACAGCATGCCGGCGCCCGTATCCCGACCGATGCGGGCGATCAGCCGGAGAATCTGGCGCTGAACCGTGACATCCAGCGCGGTGGTCGGCTCGTCGGCGATCAGCAACTTGGGCTCACCCATCAGGCCGATCGCGATGCACACCCGCTGCTTCATGCCACCGGAGAGCTCGTGCTGGTGCTGCCGGTACCGGCGAGCGGGATCGCCGATGGCCACTGCTCGCAGTGCGTCGTACGCCTTGCGCCGGGCCACCGGCTTCGGGTCGCCGAGGTGGATCATCGCCGGTTCGAGGAGATGGGTGCCTATCTTGATGGCCGGGTTGAGTGCTTCGCCGGGATCCTGGAACACCATCGCCATGCTGCGACCCAGCACCTTGTCCACGGCCTGCCGGTCCAGCAGGTCCAGGTCGAGGAAGCGCAGGGTCTGTGCGTCGACCGCGCCGGGGGCGTCGATGAGCTGGGCGATCGCGGAGGCGGTCAAGCTCTTTCCGGAGCCGGACTCGCCGACGATCCCCAATGTCTGCCCGGGCGCCAGGCGGAACGACACATCGCGGACCGGAGTGGCGACCGAACCCCGGTGGCCGGGGTAGATGACCCGCAGGTGGCGTACTTCCAGCAGCCGGTCGCCGGGCGTGCCGTCGTCGGCCTCTGCGTCCACTATGGACACCTGAGGCGGGCCGGCCGGCAGCGCGCCGCTTTCCCGTCCGGCGATCAGGTCGGACAGCCATTCGCCGAGCATGTTGAAGGTCAGCCCGGCCAGGACGATGGCCACGGCCGGCGCCAGGGCGGCGCCCGGCGAGATGTACACCCGGGTGAGGCCGTCGGACAGCAGCCGTCCCCAGTCGTAGCTCGGCGGCTGTACCCCAAGGCCGAGGAAGCTCAGCCCGGACAACGACAGGATCGCGGTACCAATGTGGATGGTGGAGTACAGCAGCACCGGCTCGCCGATGTTGGGCAGGATGTGTCGCAACGCGATGGACAGCGGGCGGCGGCCGAGCACCCGGGCCGCGTCGATGTAGTCCCGCCCCACCACCGCCGCGGTCAGCGTCTGGGTGATGCGGGCGAAACCTGGCGTGAACGCGGCACCGACGGCGAGCACGCTGCCGACCGAACCGAGGCCGAACAGGACGGCGAAGAAGATGGACAGCAGCAGCGCGGGGAAGGCCAGCAGCACGTTGATGACCGCGGAGACCAACCGGCCCAGGCGCCGCGAGCTGCCTGCCACCAGCCCCAGGCCGACGCCGACCGCGCCGCCGAGCATGGTGGCCAGTACCGCCAGCAGCAGCGAGTTGCGGGTGGCGACGAGGGTACGCGCGAGGATGTCACGCCCGAGGTCGTCGGTACCCGCCCAGTGGCGGACGGAGGTGCCCTGCCCAGCCTGGGCGACGTGCGTCGCGGACGCCGGGTCGCCCCACAACAGCGGGGCTGCAACGCAGAGGAACACGAAGCCCAGCAACAGCAGCAGCGGGACTGCCCCAGCCAGCAGCCGTGCCCGGCGGCGGCCACGTCCAGCCGGTGCAGCGGCGACCGTGGCCATCGCTACAGCTCTCCCACCCGCGAGCGCGGGTCGAGCAGGCCGAGCACCAGATCGACCACAAGGTTCATGAACAGAACTGTGGCGCCGAGCACCAGCAGGACTCCCTGGATCGTCGGGTAGTCCTTCTGCACCACGGCCTGGGAGATGACGGTACCGACGCCAGGCCAGCCGAAGACGTTCTCGACCAGCACCGTGCCGGCGATCAGGCCGGAGAGGATCAGCGACCCGTACGTCAACGATGCGGTCACCATGTTGGGCAGGACGTGGCGCCCGTACCGCAGCAGCATCGGCAATCGGCGTGCCCTCGCCGCGCGGATGTACTCGGTGTCGAGGACCTTCAACGCCTCGACCCGGACGATGCGCGACAGCGACGCGGCGGGCCCGACCACCAGCGCGATGACCGGGAGCACGTACGAGCGCAACCCTTGGTCTCCGGCGGCGGGGAGGGCCTTGAGCCCGACCACGAAGATGACGCTGAGCAGAGTCGCCAACACATAGTCGGGTATCGAGTTGAGCAGCCCGGTCAGGCCGACGAAGGCGCGGCGCGTGGTTCGGCCGCGGCCACCCCGGGTACGCACGGCGGTCAGCAACCCGATCGGCAGTGCCAGGACCACCACGAGGATGAACGCCGGTACCGCGAGCCGAAGCGTGTTCGGGAACCGTTGCAGGATCAGGGTGGAGACCGACGACTCGGTTGTGATCGACTCTCCAAAGTGGAGAGTCACCACGTCGTGCAGGTAGGACCAGTACTGCGTGAGGATCGGACGGTCGAGGCCCAGCTCATGGGTGCGCTGGGCGACCAGCGGCGGGCTGGCCGACGGACCGAGGGCGGCGGCCACCGGGTCGCCGGGGATCAGATGGATCATCCCGAAGGTCGCGGTCAGCAGGATCAGCAGGGAGACCACCAACCGGATCAGGCGCCGACCGAGGAACAGCAGCCACCGGCCGGATGCCCTGCGGCCAGCGGCGGCGCCACCACCAGTGGGCGTCGCCGCTGGCGCAGGGCCGACAAGCTGTGCACTCACCAGTGGTGCCGGCCGCTACTTCAACAGCCGGATGCTTGTCGGCACCGCGAAGAGTCCCACCGTCTGCAGCGTCGCCTTCGACGTGTAGAACGGCCGGTCACCGGCGGAGATCGGAATGACGTCCGCGCGCTTCAGCAACGCCTGATGGGCCTGCTTCCACAGTGGACAGGACTGCTCGGCCGGGCTGGCGGCGGCCTGGGCGGACAGGCCCTCGAAATCCGGATTGCTGATGGCACCGGCGTTGCGGCCACCCTTCGGCGGTATCGCACCGCCGAAGAAGGTCGTCATCATGTACGGGAAGTCTACGTTGATGGCGCTGTAGTAGATATCGAAGTCCGCCGTCTCGTACAGGTCCTGCAGGAACGCGGCGTTGGTGAGGCCGACCAGGTTGGTGCCGATACCGACCGCCGCCAACTGCTGGCCGATCAGCTCCGCCGCGGAGGCCGTCTGCGGCGCACCGGTCTGGTAGATGACTTTCGCGGACAGCGGCCGGCCGTTCTTCTGCCGTACGCCGCCACCCGACCTGGTCCAGCCGGCCGCGTCGAGCATCTGGTTCGCCTTGGCCGGGTCGAAGCTGGGCAGCGCGCCGGTCACCTCGTCGCCGGGGCACTGTACCGGCGCCTCGACGATCAGATTGTTGGCCAGCTTGCCCTGGTTGCTGGTGCTGACCGGGGCGAGTTCCGCCCGGTTGAGCGCCGAGGCTGCCGCCAGGCGCAGCTGGTCATCCGAGAACAGCCGTCCGGCGGCCTCATTGAAGTTGACCTCGCCGACGATGACCGGGACGTCGAAGCGCTTGAAGCCGGCCCCGTCCAGCCGGGCGCGGTCCGGCCCGGTGATCTGGGCGGCGTTGATCTGACCGCTGACGAGTTGGTTGGCCATAGTGGACTCGTTGGCGGCGAAGTTGATCCGGACCGTCTTCGGCATCCCCGGCGTCGAGATGGAGGCGCCGCCCGGTCCCCAGTTGTACCCGTCGCGCGCTTGCAGTGTGTAGTGGTCGCTGGCGACGTAGTCGGTGATGCGGTACGGGCCGGTACCGGCCGACGTGTGATCCAGGCCGGCCATGTTCTTCAGCCCGGCCGGACACATGACCGGTACCGCCCCGGCGCCCTGGAGCAGTGTGCCGAACGGTGT
The DNA here is from genome assembly GCA_017354595.1 of Micromonosporaceae bacterium. Classification (GTDB taxonomy): domain Bacteria; phylum Actinomycetota; class Actinomycetes; order Mycobacteriales; family Micromonosporaceae; genus DATEJJ01. The sequence continues at coordinate 13,257 of JAFMQQ010000002.1, read as the reverse complement.
CGTCGAGGTGATCGTCACGGTACCGGCGGCGTCGTCGGCGGTCGCGGTGTACTGGATCGGGATGGAGAACTGCACCCAGGGCGAGAGCGTCTTCGGGTCTTCGATGTAGGTGAAGTCGGCCGCGATATCGCTGGGCTTGAGCGCCGTCCCGTCGTCGCACTTGACGCCAGTGCGGATCGTGTAGGTGACCGAGGTGGTGGAGACCTTCCAGCTCGTGGCGAGCTGCGGTACTGGCCTGCCGTCGGTACCGCGGCCGACCAGCGTGTCGTAGGCGAAGGCGTAGATCTGGCGGTTGAGACCGCCGGTGCTCTTGTACGGGTTCACCCCGCCCGGGTCGCTGCCCAGGTCCATCACGAAGGTGCCGCCAGTCACGTACTGCGTCGCACCTGTGCTGCCGCCGCCACCGCCGCCGCAGGCGGCGAGCAGCGGCAAGGTGATCGCCAGGGCCAGGAGTGCGGGATACCTACCCTTCACGGATGCGCCACCTTCTTCGCGTACCGGTACGGGTAGGTCAGATCGTCCGGCCGTGCCCGAAACATCTTCGAAAGTGCTGCCGTCATCATGTGTGTTTCGATAAGTGAGGCAAAGCTACGGCCTCCTCTTGAATTCGTCAAGAAGCATGCGTGCCCGCGACAGGCTTCTTTCGTGTGGGTCGGTCGAGCGCTACGCTGCTGCCGTGACGGATCGAAACACCGTCGAAACTAGCTGACGGTGGGTGGTCCGTCCGGGCTGGTTGCGACTCGTCCCGCGAAGGAGCGCGCCATTGGTGCAGACGTCGGACATCGTTCGTCCCGACCCAGCGTTGGTACGTGGACTCGCCGCGATCGGCAGCGCGACCGCGAGCAGTGAGCTCAACCGCCTCGGCATACGCAGTGCTCATATCACCGGACCGGTCTCCTGGACCCCCGGCGTCAGCGTCGCCGGGCCGGCCCTGACCCTGCAGTTCATGCCGAAGCGCGAGGACCTGTACCAGATCGACGAGTACGCCGAGCCCGAGAAGCAGCTGCACCGTCATGTGCTGTACCACACCCGACCCGGTGACGTGGTGGTCGTCGATGCCCGAGCCAACATGACCAGCGGTGTGTTCGGCGAGATGATGCTCAGCTACTTCGCCGGCCGTGGCGGCCGTGGCGTCATCGTCGATGGCTGCATCCGGGACATCCGTCGCGCTCGCTCGCTCGGCGTGGGCCTGTGGATCCGGGGTGTCACCCCGAACTTCCACTCGCAGACCGACATCTTCCCGACTGCGGTCAACGTACCGGTAGCGTGCGGCAACACGGTGGTGGTACCCGGTGACATCGTGGTGGCCGATGACGACGGTGCCGTGGTGGTGCCGGTCGCACTCGCGGCCCCACTGCTCGCCGAGGCGAGCCAGCACGCGGAATGGGAGGACTTCTCGCGGGCACGCCTGGCCGAGGGTGGTGACCTGCGGCGGTACTACCCGATCAGTGACGATGCCCGACCGGAGTACGAGGCGTGGCGCGCTGCCCGCGTGGCCGGCGACGGTCGCGAGGGCCTCGCGCCGTGAGGATCCGCCAGATCGTACCGTGGCTGGTTCGCTCCACCGCGTCGTACTGGGGCGAGTTCCTGTTCGTCGAGGTTCGTACCGACGAGGGCGTCTGCGGGTGGGGTGAGATCACCACCACGACGCCGACGGCCAACCGGGCGCTGGGCGCGATGGTGGGACAGCTCAACGACCTGCTCGTCGGGGACGATCCAGCGCTGGTCGAGCGGGCCTGGCACAAGGTATTCCGCGCCTTCACCTACATGGGCAGCCGCGGAGCCACGGCCAACGTGACGAGCGCGATCGACATCGCGTTGTGGGACATCCGCGGAAAAGTTCTCGGGCGGCCCGTCTACGACCTGCTCGGTGGTCCGGTCCGCGACGACCTCCTGCTCTACACCCACCCCGAGCAGAGCCGCTTCGGCACCGAACGGGAGGTACGCGACGAGGTTGCGGCAATCGTCGAGGCCGGGTACACAGCCATAAAGTTCGATCCCTTCCCTCATCCGCCGGGCGCCCGGCCCGACAACGACCGTTACCTCGACGGCAACCTGGGTCCCGGGCTCGAGCGCCGCGCGATGGAGCTGGTGGCTCTCGTCCACGATGCCGCGGGGCCCGAGGTGGAACTGTTGGTGGACGCGCATGGCCGGTTCAACGTGCCAACCGCGATCCGCCTCGGCAACAGCCTCGCCGAGACTGCACCGATCCACTGGTATGAGGAGCCGGTACCGCCGGAGAGTTACCACGCCCTCAGGCAGGTACGCGAGCGGGTGCCCCTCGCCATCTCGGTCGGTGAGCGGTTGCACACGCGCTGGGAGGTCCTACCGGTGCTGGAGCGCCGGCTCGCCGATTTCATCATGCCCGACGTTACCTGGACCGGCGGCATCAGCGAGCTGAAGAAGATCGCCACGATGGCTGAGGCCTATTACATACCGGTCTCCCCGCATGACGCGAGTGGACCGATAAACCTGGTCGCCGGCGGGCACGTCATGCTCACCGTCCCGAACTTCTACCGGCTGGAGTCCAGTGGAGCCGACCTGGCCCGGTACAACGAGTTCATCGAGACTCCGCTGGAATGCGTCGATGGGCGGCTGCGGCTGCCAGCGCGGCCGGGGCTCGGCGTCGAGCTCAACGTCGAGTACCTGCGTGCCAACCGCGCCCACCACTTTGGACAGTGACATTTGGACAGTGACATTGGGACAGTGACATTGGACAGTGACAAGGACCGCGATGAGTGACCCGAAAGAACCGGAGATCCTCGCGCCCCGGCCGTTGGGCCGGACCGACCTGCTCGCGCCGGCCCTGTGCCTGGGCACCAGCGGCCTGGGCAGCATCCCGCGCATCTACGGCTACGAGGTCGACAACGAGCAGGCGCTACGCACGCTGCGGGCCGTCTTCGCCGGACCGATCCAGTTCATCGATACCGGCAACAGCTACGGCGGCGGCGAGAGCGAACGCCGGATCGGGACGGTACTGCGGGAGATCGGCGGAGTGCCGCCAGGCTTCCTGCTCAGCACCAAAGTGGATCCCGATGCGAGCGGTGACTTCTCGGGACGGCGGGTGTACGAGTCGGTCGAGGAGAGCTGCGCCCGGCTGGGCATGGACTTCCTGCCATTGGTGTATCTCCATGACCCTGAGCGGATCGAGTTCGACTACGCGATCGGGCCGGACGGACCGGTCGCGGCCCTGCTGGCCATGCGCGAGCAGGGCAGGATCGGGTATCTCGGCGTTGCCGGTGGACCGGTGGAGATGCTGCGCCGCTATGTCCAGCTTGGACACTTCGACGCGGTCATCACGCACAATCGCTATACGCTGCTCGACCGCTCGGCCGAACCGCTGCTGCGCGATTGCGCGACCGCCGGAGTGGCCGCGCTCAACGCCGCGCCGTTCGGAGGCGGGATCCTGGTCAAGGGACCCGACGCCGCACCGCGGTACGCGTACCGCAGCGCCGGCGACCTCATCCGCGAGCGGGTCCAGGCGATGGAGCGGGTCTGCTCGCGCGCCGGGGTACCGCTGGCCGCCGCCGCGCTGCAGTTCTCCCTGCGCGAACCCCGCATCAGCTCCACCATCGTCGGCCTCACCCGGCCGGAACGGATCGCGCAGGTCCTCGAGCTCGCGCGTACGCCAGTCCCGGAGGCGGTGTGGACCGAGCTTGAGGCGTGTACACCGTCGCCCCAGAACTGGCTGGGCTGACCGGCGCTCAGAGCACATCCACGTCGGCCATGGCGCGGCCACCGGAGAGCAGCCGGTACCCGGGGCCGCGGTCGAAGAACGGCTCGGCGCCGGTGCGCTCCGATCGCCGCCTGGCGCGCAGCTCGTCGGAGGCGGCACTGTCCACTGTGTCCTCCCTCAGCACGACGCCGTAGTCGTCCCGCGCGCCGGCCACGGATACCTTGCCCCACCGCAGGTCGCGCAGCACCTCGTCGTACGGCCGGTCCAGCGGGTCGCCCCAACCCCCGCCGCCGGTGGTGCGGATCCGGATCAGCTCACCGGCGCGTACCGGCTCGGCGTCGGCGAGCGCGTCCACCGTGCGTTCGTCCGGTCCGCCCGGATCCACCACCACGCTGAACGGCCGGCCGGCGCGCCCGCCGGCCAGGCCCCAGCAGGCGAGCACCGAGCGGTCCGCGATCGACATCAGGTGGGCGTCGCGCAGCATCCGGATCTGCTTGTCGTACCCAAGCCCGCCGCGGTACCGGCCCGGTCCGCCGGAGTCGACCGCGAGACCCAGCCGCTCGACCACGAACGGCCAGCGCGCCTCGGCGAACTCGACCGGGATGTTGCGCGAATCCGGCACCACGTGGATGGTGTCCTCGCCGTCGGCGTAGTACCTGCCGCCGGAGCCACCACCCAGCACCTCGCGCATCAGGTACGGGGCGCCGTCGGCGTCGGTACCGTAGACGCCGGTGTAGCGGATCGTCTCCTGGTCGGCCGGCATCCGGCCACCGACCGCCTTCGCCAGCACACCGGCGAAGACACCGAGCAGGCGGAGGATGACGAACGTGCGGGCGTTGGTCGGCGCCGGGAAGACCGGGGTGAGCAGGGTGCCCGGCGGCGGGAAACGCAGTTCCAGCAACGGGACGACGCCCTCGTTGACCTCCAGCTCGGCCATCCGCGCAGGGGTATCGGCGAGGTTGCGCAGGATCGGCGCGAGCCACTTGGCGAGAAAGACACCACCGGCGTAGTCGGCGGCGTGGTTGATCGGGCCCTTGGCCTGCGGCGAGGTACCGGTGAAGTCGAGCACGAGCCTCTCCGGCGTCTTGGTGAGCGTGATCCGCTGGGTGTGCAGCCTGGGCGGGTCGACCCCGTCGTGCTCGGCGTAGTCCTCCCAGACGTAGCTGCCGTCCGGGATCTTCGCCAGGATCTCGGTGCGGAAGGCCCTGGTCGTCTTCTCGATGATGGCGTCGAAGCAGTCCTCCACTGTGGACCGACCGTACCGGGTGAAGAGCTCGGCCAGCCGCCCGGCGCCCATCAGGCAGGCGGAGCACTCGGCGTCCAGGTCGGCGGAGAGCGACTCGGGCATCCGGGAGTTACGGGTCATGATGCGCAGTGCCGCCTCGTTGGGCGTGCCCGCGTCCCACAGCCGGATCGGCGGTACCATCAGCCCCTCCTCGAAGACGCTGGTGGCGTGCGAGGGCATCGAACCGGGGACGGTGCCGCCGATGTCGTCGTGGTGCCCGAAGGCCTGCACGAAGGCGACCACCTCGCCGTCATGGAAGACCGGCACCGTGACGCACAGGTCGGGCAGGTGCCCGATGCCGCCCTCGGAGAGGTACACGTCGTTGTGGAAGAAGACGTCGCCCGGGCGCATCGTCGCAAGTGGATAGTCGCGGACCACCGGGTGCACCAGCGCGGAGTACGAGCGCCCGGTGAGCTTGCGCAGCCGCCGGTCGTGGATGCCGGCCCGGAAGTCATGCGCGTCCCGGATCATCGGGGACCTGGCGGTGCGCCCGATGGCGGTCTCCACCTCCTTCTCCACCGAGGCGAGGGTGCCCTCGATGATCTCGACAACGATGGGGTCAGCGGGATGGATGGGATCCGCGGTCACCGGGCCACCACCAGGTTGCCGAGGCGGTCGACGGTGGCGGTGAAGCCGGGATCCAGTGGCACCGTCGAGCCGTACTCCTCGATGATGGCCGGCCCGGGTACCGCGTCGCCAGGAGCAAGCCGGTCCCGCCGGTACACCGGAGTCTCCACAATGGATCCTTCGTACCAGACCGGCCGGGTGCCGGTACCGGCCCGATCGACCCCACCGTCCAGAGTGGACAACTGCGGCAGTCGCGGCCGGGCGACCGGGCCGACTCCGGTGACCCGCAGGTTCACCCACTCCACCTGCTGCTCCGGACGGTGTGCGAGGCTGTACCCGTACAGCCGGTGGTGCGCCTGGTGGAAGGCGGCCACGGTCGCCTCGGCGGCCGTGGCGTCGAAGGCGCCGTCGGGCACCGGTACCCGCACCTCGAACGCCTGACCGTAGTAGCGCAGATCCGCGAACCGCTGGTACCGGTGCTCCCGGTCCGCGAACCCTTCCGCGCGCAGCGCCTGCGCCGCCCCGCCGGTCAGCTCGGCGAAGACCGCGGCCGCGGCCGCCGGGTCCAGCGCGTCGTGCCGGGTGACGAAGGTCCGCACGTCGTCGTGCTTGACGTCCACGGTCAGCAGCCCGAACGCGGAGAGGTTGCCCGGGTCGCGGGGTACCACCACCGCGCGCAGCCCGAGGATGTCCACCAGCCGGCACAGCAGCAATGGTCCGGAACCGCCGAACGTGGTGAGTACGAAGTCCCGCACGTCGAGTCCACGTTGGACAGTCACCCGGCGCAGCGCGTTCGCCTGGTTCCAGGCGGAGATCTCCAGGATGCCCGCGGCGAGGGCGGGCAGATCCAGGCCGAGCTTGCCGGCCAGGGTGGCCAGGCCGGCGCGGGCGGCGCCGGGGTCCAGCGGTACCTCGCCGCCGAGCAGGTGCGGCGGGATCCGGCCCAGCACCAAGTGCGCATCGGTCACGGTCGGCTCGGTGCCGCCACGGCCGTAGCAGAGCGGGCCCGGTTGCGCGCCGGCCGAGCGCGGGCCCACCTTGAGGGTGCCTTCGGGGGAGAGCCAGGCGACCGAACCACCACCGGCGCCCACCGTCACGATGTCGATCATCGGGATCTTCGACGGGTACGGTCCGACGCTGCCCTCGGTGGTCAGCGTGGGCTCGCCGTGCCGCACCACGCTCACATCGGTGGAGGTACCGCCGCCGTCCAGGGTGAGTACCTCGTCGAAACCGGCCGCGGCGGCCACCAGGGCGGCACCGAGCGCGCCGGCAGCTGGTCCAGAAAGGACAGTCGTGATCGGTTGCCGGACCACCTCGCGCGCCGACAGCACACCACCGTTGGACTTCATCACCGAGAACGGGACCGACCGGCCGGGGCGATCGTTCCCGCCGGTGCCCTGGCCGGCCTCGCCGAACACGCCCGCCAGCCGCTGCTCGATGGTGGACACATACCGCGCCACCGTCGGCTTCACCGCGGCGTCGACGAGCGTGGTCATCGCGCGCTCATACTCGCGGTACTCGCGCAGCACGTCACTGGAGAGCGAGACGACCGCGTCCGGGTACTCGGCCGCCAGGATCTCCCGCATCCGCTGTTCGTGCGCCGGGTTGGCGTACGCGTGCAGGAAGCAGACGCCGATCCGGTCCACGCCGCGCTGGGCGTACCACCGGGCGACCGCGCGCGCCTGCTGTTCGTCTAACGGGCGCAGCTGCGCGCCGGTGTGGTCGAGCCGGCCGGCGACGGTACGGACCAGGTCGGCGGGTACGATCCGGGGCGGCTTGACCCAGAAGTAGCTGTTGCCGTAGCCGTCCGGCACGCTCTGCCGGGCGATCTCCAGCAGGAACTCGTACCCCTCGGTGGTGATCAGCCCGAGCCGTCCCGTATCCCCCTGCAGCAGCTGGTTGGTGGCGACCGTGGTGCCGTGCACGATGGCGCTCACGCTGCCGGCTGGTGCGTCCAGAAGGGACAGTATCTTGTGGACACCGGCGACGAAGCCCTCCGCCGGGTCGGCCGGGGTGGAGGGTGTCTTGGTGGTGACCAGCGATCCGGTGACATCGTCGAAGGCGACCACGTCGGTGAAGGTGCCGCCGGTGTCGATGCCGATCCGGATGCTCATGGCGACGGCGGTGCCGGGCGGTCCGCGAACGGCGAGCGGGCCGGGCGGCGCAGGTCGTCCAGGTGGTGCTCGATCAGCGCCAGGTTGCGGTCGGCGAGATGGTCGAACCGCTGCGGTACGTTCGATCCGGGCGTGAGCGACGCGATGGCGGTACCGGGATCCAGCCGCGCGCTCACCCAGCCCTGGTGCGACGCGCCCCGGGCGACCACCTCGGCGATCGGCGTGACGATCATCGAGTTGCCGAAGTAGATGGCACCGGCCGGGTCGGCCCCGGTGGCGTTGGCGGCGACCACGAAGACGTGGTTGTCGTACGCGCGGGCCCGGTTGGTCAGCTCCCAGATGTCCGCCGAGCGCAGCAGCGCGGACGGCCGGCAGATCACCTCGGCGCCGCGTACCGCCTGGATCCGGGCCAGCTCCGGGTAGTCGCCGTCGAAGCAGATCATCATGCCGATCCGGGCGAGCGGGGTCTGTACCACGACCGCTTCGGCGCCGGGCGTCACCCAGCCGCCACCGCTGCGCGCCTCGCCGCAGAACAGGTGCGTCTTGCGGTACGCGCCGAGCACGTCTCCGGATGGTCCAATCAGGACGGCGGTGTTGTACACCGTGCCCCGGTCGGTACCCCGCTCGTAGCTGCCCAGCACGATGTGGACACCGAGCTCGGCGGCGACCGCCTGGACCGGTTCGGTGACCGGGCCGGGGATGGGCGAGACCAGGTCCCAGAGCTGTTCCGGTGGGATGTCCGGGGTGAAGCCGGTGGTGGCCGCCTCCGGCAGCACCAGCAGCTCGGCGCCGGTTGCGGCGGCACAGCGCCGGGCACTGTCCACACAGGACTGAAGGTTCGCCGCGACCGACTTCCCGGTCAGCGGACCGGGTGCGGGCGCGAGCTGGATCGCGGCCGCGGTGAACGCGCGCATGTCAGCGCCGCCCCGCGCGGGTCGCGACCAGTCCACCGACCAGCGCGCCGAGCAGCGCTGCAGCGGCACCCACAATGGCACCGGCGAGGAAGGTCGCCGGCGCCGGTCGCGGACGCACCGGAGCAACGAAGCTACGCTTCTGCGCCGGCTCCGCCCTGGTCGGCTCCACCGCGGCGGGCCCCACCGCACCGGTCATCTCCGCGTCGACCGCCGCGAAGAACTCCGCCGCCGTCTTCGTCGCCACGCTGCCCAGCAGCCGCTGCCCGACACCGCCGATCATCCCGCCGATCTCCGCGTCGGCGGCGTAACTGACCACTGTGGAGCCGTCGACCTCCACCAGCGTCACGTCGACCGTCGCGGTGACCGTACCCGGCGCACCGGAGCCCGAGGCGTGCAGGGTGAATCCGTGTGGCGGGTCGGGATCGCTGAGCCGCACCTCGCCGGCGAACTCGCCCTTCACCGCCGCGACGCCGGCGTGCACCACCATCGTGTACGAGTCGGGGCCGACCAGGTCCAGCCGGCGGCAGCCCGGGATCGTGCGCACCAGCACCTCCGGGTCGTGCAGCGCCTTGAATACCTCGCCGGCCGGCGCTCGCAGGCCAGCCTCACCGGTGATCCGCATTCCGCAACTCCCATAGCTCCGACGGACAGATGGGCATCCGGTGGACCGGGATGCCCTCGGCGTCCTCGATGGCGGCGGCGAGTACGGCGGCGCCGGGGATCACCCCGGCCTCCCCGGCGCCCTTGATGCCGAGCGGGTTCAACGGGGACGGTGTCTGAAGGTGGTCGATCTCGATCGCCGGCACCTCGGAGGCGTACGGGATGAGAAAGTCCATATAGGACGCGTTGAGCAGCTGGCCGTGCTCGTCGTAGACGATCCGCTCGTAGAGCGCCCCACCCACCCCCTGCGCCACCCCGCCGTGTACCTGCCCCTGCACGATCCGGGGGTTGATCAGCCGGCCGCAGTCGTGCACCACGCAGTACCGCAGGATCCGGATCTCCGCGGTCTCCGGATCGGTCTCCACCACCGCCGCGTGTACCCCGTTGGCGAAGGTGGACCGCACCGGCGAGTAGTAGCCGGTGGCGGCCAGACCCGGCTCGTCGTCCTCGGCGACCGGTGGCCGGTGGATCCCACCGCCCACGGCGAACTGGGTCGCCTGCTTCGCCTGCTCGTCGAAGGCGTACCGCAGCGGGTTGGCCAGTACCGCCACGCTCGCCAGCGGTATCGCCGCCTGCGGGGTACCCTTCACCGAGACCACACCGTCCACGATAGACAGATCCGCGGGGTCCACCTCCAGCGCCTCCCCGGCGATCCGCAGCGCCTTGGCGCGTACCTTGCCGGCGGCGGCGGCGACCGCGTTGCCGCTCATCACCGCGGCCCGGGAGGCGAAGGTACCGACGGCGAAGGCGAACCGCCGGGTGTCCCCGGTGACCACGTTGACGTTCTCGACCGGTACCCCCAACTGGTCGGCGGCGATCTGCGCGAAGACCGTCTCGTGCCCCTGGCCCTGCGTGGTGAGGCCGGTCGCCACCACCACCTTGCCGGTCGTCTCCACCCGCACGTAGGCGCCCTCGTACGGTCCGACGCCGGTGCCCTCGACGTAGCACGCGATCCCGATGCCGACCCGCCGCCCCTGCGCCCGCGCCTGCTCCCGAACCGCGGTGAACTCGTCCCAGCCGACCAGCTTCTTCGCCAGCCGCAGGGCGGCCGGATAGTCGCCGGAGTCGTAGACCAGCGGCCGGCCGTCCTGGAAGATCAGGCCCTGGTCGTAGGGCATCTGTTCGGGCTGGATGAAGTTGCGCTCGCGGACCACTGTCCTATCCAGACCCAGCGCGGCGGCGATCGCGTCCATGGTGCGTTCCATCACGAAGACACCGTGCGGCCGGCCGGCCCCGCGGTACGGCGTCACCTGAACCGTGTTGGTGTACAAGGAATGGAACTCCACCCGGTAGGCGCCCAGCCGGTACGGCCCGGGCAGCTGGGTCGAGGTGACCTGCGGCACGATGATGCCGTACGGGGTGTAGGCGCCGTTGTCGTGCAGGAACTTGACCGACAGGCCGAGCAGCCGGCCGTCGTCGTCGAAGCCGACATCGACGCTGTGCTGCTGCCCGCGCTCGTGCGCGGAGGAGATGAAGTGCTCGCGCCGGTCCTCGGCCCACTTCACCGGCCGCCGCAGCCGGATCGCCGCCCACGGCACCAGCACCTCCTCCGGCCACGGATGCACGATCTTCACCCCGAAGCCGCCGCCCACATCCGGGGTGACCACCTCGACCCGGTCCACCGGCAGGTCCAGCTTCGCGGCGAGCGCGAAGCGCAGCGAGGTGGAGGTCTGGGTGGAGCTGTACACCCGCAGCGACCGGTCGGTCTCATCCCACCGGGCGTGCACCCCGCGCCCCTCCATCGGCATCGAGGCCGACCGTTCAATGTGGAGTTCGAGGTGCAACCGGTGCGGTGCCGCGGCGATGGCGGCTGCGGCGTCGCCGACCTCCTGCACCAGGTGTGCGGAGACGTTGTCCGGCACGTCCTCGTGGACCAGGTGCCCAGCCTTGCTTGCCGCGTCCAGCCCGACCACCGGCGGCAGCGGCTGGTACGTCACCCGGATCCGCTGCGCGGCGTCCTCGGCGAGGTACCGGTCCGTGGCGACCACCATCGCCACCGCCTCGCCCACGTGCCGCACCCGGTCCTTAGCCAACGGATAGGGGGTGCGTGCCGCGCGCAGCGACGGGTGCGGGATCAGCAGTGGCAGCGGCTGCGCTAGCGGGCCGGCCAGATCCTCGTACGTGTAGACGGCGACCAGCCCGTCCACCTCAAGCGCCCCGGTCACGTCGATGTCCACAATGGACGCATGTGCGTGCGGGCTGCGGACGAAGGCGGCGGCCAGCTGGCCCGGCTCGTCGATGTCGTCCAGGTAGCGGCCGGCACCGGCGACCAGGCGCGGATCCTCCCGCCGCGGGATCGGCTCGCCGAACAGCTTCGTGGTCACCCGGCGCCGCCCCGTTGCAGCTGCGCCGCGCGCAGCACGCTCGCGACGATGTTCTGGTACCCGGTGCAGCGGCACAGGTTCCCGCCGATCGCATCCCGCGCCTGCTCCTGGTCGGGATCCGGGTTCTCCCGCAGGTATGCCGTGACCGTGGTGATGAAACCGGGCGTGCAGAAGCCGCACTGCAGGCCGTGGCAGTCCTGGAACGCCTGCTGTACCGGGCCCAGCCCGCCATCCGCCGACCGGCAACCCTCCACAGTGGTCACTTCGGCACCGTCCACAGTGACCGCGAAGAGCAGGCAGGAGCGGACCGGCTCCCCGTCCAGCAGCACCGTGCAGGCGCCGCATACGCCGTGCTCGCAGCCGACGTGGGTACCGGTCAGCCCCAGGTCGTGGCGCAGGAAGTCCGACAGCAGCCGGCGCGCCGGTACCGCCGCACCGCGCGGTACCCCGTTGACGGTCAGCGCCACCTCGTGCATCGGTTCAGCCATCCGCCACCGCCATCCTCGCGGCCGCCGCGCCGGCCCGCGCGGAGAGTACCCGGACCAGCTGGCGCCGGTACGCGGCCGTGGCATGGATGTCATCCTCCGGTGCCACGGCGCCGGCGGCGAGCGTACCGGCCCGGTCCCAGTCGACCGCGTCCACCGGGCGCCCCGCGACCGCCTCGGTCAGCTCGACCAGCACCGGTACCGGCCCGACCCCGGTGTACGCCCCGGTCGCCCCGGTCACCCGCCGGTCCTCGTCCAGCGTGACGAGCACCCCGGTGCCACACAGCGCGAAGTCGCCCTTGCGCCGGGACAGCTCAAGCCAGGCCGTACCCGATCGCGGTGCCGGTCGGGGGAAGACGGCCTCGACCGCCAGCTCGTCCGGGCGCACCGCGGAGGTCAGCGGCCCGAGGAAGAAGTCCGCCGCCGCGACGCTGCGCCGGACAATTTCCTGGTCTGGGCGTGCCCTCCCGGGGCGCGCCGCCGCCGACGCCAGCGTCACGCTGCCGCGGAGCAGGGCCAGTACGGCCGGCAGCTCCGCGGCCGGGTCGGCGTGCACGATGCTGCCCACCGTTGTACCCCGGTTGCGGATCGCCGGGTGCGCCACGCACCCGGTCGCCTCCCGCAGCAGCGCCGGTACGCCCGGATGCCGGGCCAGCTCGGCGTGCCGGGTCAGCGCGCCGACCCTTACCGCATCCGACCCGGCGTCCACATAGGACAGTTCCCGGATCCGGTTGATGTCGACCAGGTGTCCCGGCTGGGTCAGCCGCATGTTCAGCAGTGGCACCAGGCTCTGCCCGCCGGCGAGCACCTTGCCGTCCTCGCCGGCCTCGGCCAGGGTGGCCAGCGCCGCCACGACCGAGGCCGGCCGGTGGTACACGAACGGCGGTGGCTTCACAGGACTGTCATACCTTGTAGGCACCCGGTTCGTCGACAACCACCGCGGCACCCTCACCGGCGGCGTCCGCGGCTCGCAGGTGCGGCGGGGCCAGCAGCCGCACCAGGTGGTAGGTCACGACGGTGACGATGGTGCCCAGCGCGATCCCGCTGAGCTGGAAGTTGTCGGTGAACTTCAGCGTGGTGTTGCCGATCGCGATGATGATTCCGGCCGCGACCGGTACCAGGTTGATCGGGTTGCCGAAGTCGACCCGGTTCTCCTTCCAGATCTTCGCGCCGAGCAGACCGATCATCCCGTAGAGCACGACGGTGATCCCGCCCAGTACGCCGCCGGGCGT
>JAFMQQ010000352.1 GCA_017354595.1 Micromonosporaceae bacterium | reverse complement strand
CCGGGGTCCAGAACTTCAGCTGGTGCCCGTCCTGCATCCCGCCGGCCAGGTCGATCAGCTGGCGCAGCGTGGTACCCAGGCCGCACTCGTACTGGCCGGGTTCGTTCACCCGGCCGGAGACCGAGTAGATCTTCGGCCCGGGGGACTTCTCGGTGCCCATCGACCGGAACCAGGCCGACCCGCCCAGCACGATGTACGGCACGCTGGCGATCGTCTCCACGTTGTTCACCACGGTCGGGCTGGCGTACAGGCCGGCGACGGCCGGGAACGGCGGGCGCAGCCGGGGCTGGCCGCGGTACCCCTCCAGCGAGTCCAGCAGTGCGGTCTCCTCACCGCAGATGTACGCACCCGCTCCACTGTGGACAACGATGTCGAGGTCGAAGCCGGAGCCGAGGATGTCGGTGCCCAGGTACCCCGCGGCGCGCGCCTCGGCCACCGCGTTGCGCAGCCGGCGCGCAGCGTGTACCGCCTCACCGCGCACGTAGATGTACGCCTCGTGGGCGCGGATCGCGTAGCAGGTGATGATGATGCCCTCGACCAGCGAGTGCGGGTCGGCCATCATCAGCGGCAGGTCCTTGCAGGTGCCTGGCTCGCCCTCGTCCGCGTTGACGACCAGGTAGTGCGGCTTGGCCGCCGCTCCGGTCGTCCCTTGTGGAATGAAGGCCCACTTCATGCCGGTGGGGAAGCCGGCACCGCCGCGCCCGCGCAGCCCGGACGCCTTCACCAGCTCGATCAGGTCGTCCGGCGCCGCGGCCAGCGCCTTGCGCAGCGCGCGGTACCCGTCCAGCCGCTCGTATGTGGACAGTTGCCAGGCGTCGGGCGTGGTCCACCGCTTGGTGAGTACCGGCGTCAGCCGGGCCAGTGACTCCTGCGCAGGCGCCGTCATTTCTTCTCCGCCCTGGGGATCGGGGTGTTCGGGTCGAGGGCCGGCGCCTGGATGCCGTGCCGGTCGGCGAGGTGGTTGCCGCGCAGGGTCGGTTCACCCGCCGGCCCCTCGCTGGTCGCCGTACCCCGCTCGTCGGCAAAACCGGCCAGCTGCAACGACATCTCGCGCAGCGTGCAGAGCCGGGCGCCGCGGGACGGTTCGGGCCGCTCGCCGTTCTCCAGTCTGTGCACAATGGACAGAGCCTCGTCCGCCTGTACCTTGTCGAAGAACTCGTAGTTGACCGTCAGTACCGGCGCGTAGTCGCAGGCGGCCAGGCACTCGGCGTGCTCCAGGGTGATCAGGCCGTCCGGTGTGGTCTCGTCGTGCCCGACACCCAGATGCTCCTCGAGCGCATGGAAGGTCTGGTCGCCGCCGAGTACCCCGCACATGGTGTTGGTACAGACGCTGACCAGAAACTCACCGGCCGGCTTGCGCTTGTACATGGTGTAGAAGGTGGCCACCGCGGCCACCTGCGCCCGGGTGATGCCCAGGACCTCGGCGCAGAAGGCGATCCCGTCCGGGGTGACGTACCCCTGCTCCGCCTGTACCAGGTGCAGCAGCGGCAGCAGCGCGGAACGCTCCCGCCCCTCCGGATAGCGGGCGATGATCTCTTTCGCCCGCTGGTGTATCTCGTCGGAAAAAGTCACCGGTCAACACCACCCATCACCGGATCCAGCGAAGCACCACCGGCGATCACATCGGCCAGCAGCGCGCCCTCGGCCATCGCGGGGAGGGCCTGCAGGTTGACGAAGCTCGGGTCGCGGTAGTGCACCCGGTAGGGCCGGGTACCACCGTCGGATACCGCGTGTACGCCCAGCTCGCCACGGGGCGACTCGATCCCCACATAGACCTGGCCGGGCGGTACCCGGAAGCCCTCGGTCACCAGCTTGAAGTGGTGGATCAGCGACTCCATCGACTGGCCCATGATCTTCGCTACGTGCTCCAGCGAGTTGCCCATCCCGTCCACCCCGATGGCCAGCTGCGCCGGCCAGGCGATCTTCTGGTCGGCGACCATCACCGGCCCCGGCTCCAGCCGGTCCAGTGCCTGCTCCACCAGCTTCAGCGACTCACGGATCTCCGCCAGCCGCACCTCGTACCGGGCGTACACATCGCCCGCCGTGCGGCTCGGCACATCGAACTCGTACGTCTCGTAGCCGCAGTACGGCATCGTCTTGCGCAGGTCCCAGGGCAGGCCGGCGGAGCGCAGCACCGGGCCGGTGACACCCAGGGCGAGGCAGCCGGTGACATCCAGCACCGCCACGCCCTTGGTGCGCTCGAGCCAGATCACCTGCTCGGTGAGCATGTCCTCGTATTCCTTGAGCTTCTTCGGCAGGTACTTCAGGAACCAGCGGGCCTTCTCGATCGCCTCGGCCGGCATGTCCTGGGCCAGCCCGCCCGGGCGCACGTACGCGTGGTTCATCCGCAGGCCGGAGGTGAGCTCGAAGATGTCCAGGATGTATTCGCGCTCCCGGAAGCCGTACAGCATCATCGAGATCGCGCCCAGCTCCATCCCGGTGGTGGCCAGCCAGACCAGGTGCGAGGCGATCCGGTTCAGCTCCATCATCAGCACCCGGATCGTGTTGGCCCGGGCCGGTACCTGGTCGGTGATTCCGAGCAGCTTCTCCACCGCCAGCGCGTACCCGGTCTCGTTGAAGATGGGCGACAGGTAGTCCATCCGGGTCACGAAGGTGCTGCCCTGCACCCAGTTGCGGAACTCGAGGTTCTTTTCGATGCCGGTGTGCAGGTAACCGACGACCGGGCGCACGTCGGTGACCGTCTCCCCCTCCAGCTCCAGCACCAGCCGCAGCACGCCGTGCGTGGACGGGTGCTGCGGGCCCAGATTCACCACGATCCGCTCGTCGTGGATCGGGTCCTCGCCGCCGAAGGTCTCGTACCAGTCCCCACCGGTGACGGTGAAGACACGGCCCTCGGTGGTCTCCCGCGATGGCGCGTATTCGGTCACTGGCTCGGTCACTGATAGCTCCTGCGCTGATCCGGGGGCGGGATCTCGGCGCCCTTGTACTCCACCGGTACGCCACCCAGCGGGTAATCCTTGCGCTGCGGGTACCCCTCCCAGTCGTCCGGCATCAGGATCCGGGTCAGGCCGGGGTGGCCGGTGAAGACGACACCGAACATGTCGTAGGTCTCCCGCTCCTGCCAGTCGGCGGTCGGGTAGACACCGG
The DNA here is from genome assembly GCA_017354595.1 of Micromonosporaceae bacterium. Lineage (GTDB taxonomy): Bacteria > Actinomycetota > Actinomycetes > Mycobacteriales > Micromonosporaceae > DATEJJ01. Next base: position 1,220 of record JAFMQQ010000352.1, on the reverse strand, counting down.
TGATGCTGGGCAGGGTCGGATCCTCCGCGCTGACCGCGGTCTCCAGCCGCACCCGGCGCCGGTAAGTCATCGAGGTGAGCTGGTAGACCACGTGCAGCCGGTGGGCGTCGGTACCCAGATAGTCCACTCCGGACACCGACGAGCACAACTCGAACCGCAGTGCCTCGTCGTCCCGCATCACCTGGCACACATCGGCGATCCGCTCCGGCTCGATGTGCAGGGTCAGCTCGCCCCGGTCGACGACCACGTGCTCGATCGCGGTACCGCCACCGTGCAGTGCCTCCCGCAGCCCGTCCACCACCTCGTCGAAGTACGAACCGTACGGCGGCTGGGCGTCCACAATGGCCGGTCGGCGGCGGAGCAGGCCACCGAAGCCGGAGGTGTCGCCGGTACCGTGCACGCCGAACAGGCCGCGCTGGGAAGGGCTGGCCGGTGGGAACTCGGCCGGTGCCCCGGTCTGCGCACCGACCGGCTGCGCGGAGACCGGCAGGCTCCCGCTCTGCGCCTCGGGTTCGCTGGGTGCCGGCGGCGGAGCCGCGTCCGGCAGCGCGCCGTTCGGCGAACTCGGCGAGATGGGTGCGGTCACGGCTTCGCCCCCAGCACCTGCTCCTGCTTCTTCATCCAGTTCTCGATCCGCAGCTGCTCCTCGCGCCCGTCCTTGACCGCCTGCTCCCACTGCGCCCGGCGCGCCTTGTCGCTGCGGTACGAGGAGGGCATCGCACCCGGCGCCACCACCGGTACGTCGCCCCGCGCCACCCGCGCCTCCAGCATCTTGCGACCGTTGGGCCCGAGCGGCTGGTGCAGGATCTTCTCCCGCAGCTTGAGGATCGCGTCGATCAGCATCTCCGGGCGCGGCGGGCAGCCAGGCAGGTACATGTCGACCGGTACCACGTGGTCCACGCCCTGCACGATCGCGTAGTTGTTGAACATGCCGCCGGAGGAGGCGCAGACCCCCATCGACAGCACCGAACGCGGCTCCGGCATCTGGTCGTAGATCTGGCGCAGCACCGGCGCCATCTTCTGGCTGACCCGGCCCGCCACGATCATCAGGTCGGCCTGCCGGGGCGAGGCGCGGAACACCTCCATGCCCCAGCGGCCAAGGTCGTAGTGCGGGCCGCCGGCCGCCATCATCTCGATGGCGCAACAGGCGAGGCCGAACGTCGCGCCCCAGAACGACGACTTCCGCGCGTAGTTGGAGATCTTCTCAACGGTGGTGAGCA
>JAFMQQ010000351.1 GCA_017354595.1 Micromonosporaceae bacterium | reverse complement strand
ACATCCGTCTCGACGATGTACCGGAGCCGATGATCGAACAGCCCACAGACGCCATTGTCCGCATCACCACGTCGGCGATCTGCGGCACCGACCTGCACTTCATCCGCGGCACGGTCCCCGGCATGAAGCCGGGAACCGTGCTCGGTCACGAGGGCGTCGGCGTCGTGGCGGAGGTCGGCTCCGGTATCCGGAACTTCCGGCCGGGCGACCGGGTGCTGCTCTCGGCCGTACTCGGCTGCGGCTCGTGCGTCTACTGCCGCAGCGGGTACTTCGCCCAGTGCGACGACATCAACCCGGGCGGGCCCCGCTCCGGTACCGCCTCCTACGGCTCACCGATCCAGCAGGGCCCGTTCGCCGGACTGCAGGCGGAGTACGCCCGGGTGCCGTTCGCGCACACCAACATGTTCCACCTGCCGCCGAACGTCTCCGACGCACAGGCGATCCCGCTCTCGGACATCTACCCGACCGGATACTTCGGCGCCGTCATCGCCGAGGTGACCGACGGGGACGTGGTGGCCGTGTGGGGCTGCGGGCCGGTCGGGCAGTTCGCCATCCTCTCCGCGTTCGGCCGCGGGGCGGCCCGGGTGATCGCCATCGACGGCCACCACGACCGGCTGGAGCGGGCCGCGGCGCTCGGCGCCGAGGTGGTGAATTTCAACACCGAGGATCCGGTCGTGGCGGTGATGGAACTGACCCGGGGCATCGGGCCGGACCGGGCGATCGACGCGGTCGGGGTGGATGCCCAGAGCCCGAAGGCCGGGCCGGCCGCCGCCAAGGCGCGCCAGTGGGAGTCGCAGAATCGCGAGGAACTGGCGCAGATCGCGCCACAGACCAATGAACACAATGGAGAGTGGAAGCCGGGCGACGCTCCCGCCCAGGCACACCACTGGGCGGTGGAGACGCTGGCCAAGGCGGGAACCCTCGGCGTCATCGGGGTGTACCCGTCGACCGACACCTTCTTCCCGATCGGTACGGCGATGAGCCGCAACCTGACCATCAACCTCGGCAACGGGAACCATCCCCGGTACATCCCGCGACTGCTGGCCATGGTCGGCTCCGGGATGGTGGAGCCGGAGCAGGTGCTCACCCAGCACGAGCCGATGCGCGAGGTGCTCAACGCGTACCGGGAGTTCGACCGGCGCCGCCCGGGCTGGCTCAAGGTGGCCTTCGCCCCGGCCAGCTGAGCCTCAGACCACCAGCAGGCTCTTGCCGACGGTCGCCCGGCTCTCGATCGCGGCGTGTGCCGCGGCCGCCTGCTCCAGCGGGTACCGCTGGCCGATCACCGGTCGCAGCCGCCCGGCCGCCGCCTCGCCCAGCGCGCCGGCGGTGTACTCCCGCAGCTGTTCGGGCGCCGGCCGCGGCTGGATCAGGGCGACACCGCGCTGCGCCGCCTCCTGCTCGCCGATCTGGCACCAGGTACCGCTGGCGAACCCGTAGCGCAGCATCCGTCCACCCGGCTCCAGCAACTCGAAGGCCGACCGGCCGATCCCGCCGCCGACCCCGTCGAAGACGGCATCCAGGCCGCCGACCGCGTCGCGTGTCCACTGTGGCCAGTCGGGTCGGGTGTAGTCCACAGTGAACTCGGCGCCCAGCTCGGCGGGCAGCCGCAGCTTCTGCGGGCCGCCCGCCGCGGCGACCACCCGCGCGCCGGCCGTGCGGGCCAGCTGGACCAGCAGGGTACCCACACCACCCGCCGCCGCCTCGACCAGTACCCGGTCACCGGGGCGCAGCGCGGCGGCGCGTACCAGCATGGTGGCGGTACGGCCGTCGGCGAGAAGGGCGGTGGCCGCGTCCATGGCGAGCGGTGGGGGCACCTCCACCATCCCGGCCGCGTCGACCGCGGCCTGCTCCGCGTACCCGCCGGAGCCACCGGTACCGCTGACCACCCGCCGGCCCACCAGTCCCGGGTCCACCCCGGGACCGACCGCCGCCACCAGCCCACCGACGCCGTTGCCCGGTACCAGTGGCGGCTGCCCGGTGAACGGACCCGGTGCTCCGGCCCGGAACACCGTCTCGATGAAGGTGACGCCGGCGAACTGCACCGCCACCAGCGCCTGTCCCGGCCCCGGCACCGGGTCGGGTGCCTCGCCGGCAACGAGTACCTCGGGCCCGCCGAAGCGGGTCAGCCACACCACACGCATCGGTACAGTGTGGAACCTCAACCTTCCTTCAGGTCAATGGTGGACCGCGCCGTGCCGGTGCGACCTGGCCAGCTCGCCGTCGTCGACATCCCAGGAGAGCTCATCCACCACATCCACCACGCCCGGCGTGGCGACGGTGAAGTTGACCGCGATCGCGGCCGTGGTACGCCGGTCCATCCGGCCCCGCAGGGTCACCACACCCGCGCGTACCGAGACCTGCACCGCCTCCGGCTCCAGCCACAGGCCGGTGACCAGATTCGTGACCACGGTGACCCGGATCTGCTCATCGGTCCGGGTGTACAGGCGCACCAGGTCCCGGCGCGCGACCACGCCCACGAGGTGCTCCTGCTCATCGACGACCGGCAGCCGCTTGACCCGCGCCGCGTCCATCAGCCGGGCCGCCTGGGCCACGGTGGCACCGGTACCGATGACCACCGGCGGCGCGCTCATCAACTCCGCCGCCGTGTCCCCGCTCGCCTTGCGCCGCCCGGCGCGCGCCCGGCGCAGCGCCAGCGGGTGGCGCGGCATGCGGTCCGCGTACTCCAGCTTGGCCAGCAGGTCCGCCTCGGATACCACACCGAGCACGTGCCGATCTTCGTCAACCACGGGTACCGCACTGACTGACCGGTGTACCAACAGATCGGCGATCTCCTTGTACCCGGTGCCGCCGGTGACCGTGGCCACGTCGCGCGTCATCACGTCGCTCACGTACCAGCGCCTCATGCCGGTCTCCTCTCGCTGCCGTGCACCAAGGACACCTCGCCGCCGGTTGCGCCGAAAGGCCCGTCCGGCCCCACCCGGCCGGGACCAAGTTCCCTTCCGCCCCGGGCGGGTCCACCGCGACGTTTGGGAGGTGAGCACGCAGCCGCTCAGCGTCCACCCGTGGGGGGTATCCCGGGACGGGTGGCCCGGCAGCGCGCTGGCCGGATGCCTCGAGGCGGCGATCGCCGCGCCATCGGTGCACAACAGCCAACCGTGGCTGTTCCGGCTGGGTACCGACCGGATCGACGTGCTCGCCGACTTCAGCCGCGGGCTGCCCTGGCTCGACCCGCGCAGTCGCGAACTGATCATCAGTGTCGGCGCTGCCATCCTCAACCTGCGGGTGGCGGTGCTGCGCCACGGCCGGCTCCCGCTGCTGCGGCTGCTGCCCAGCCCCGGCCAGCCGGAGCTGATGGCCCGGCTGACGCTGGACCGGCAGGCCCGGCCGGACGAGACGGTACGGTCGCTGGCGGCGGCGATACCACGCCGGCACACCAACCGCAGGCCGTTCGCCGACTCGCCGGTACCCGACGACACGATGCGGGAGCTGGTCGGCGCCGCCGCGGCCGAGGGCGCCGCGTTCGCGCCCGCGCACCCGGTCACCCGGGACGCCATTCTCAGCCTGGTCCGCACGGCCGACCACTGGCAGCGGGCCGCGGCCGGGTACCGCGACGAGCTGAGCACCTGGACGGTGCCGGTGCCGGGCCGGCAGGATGGCGTACCGCACTCCGCGTTCGGCCCTCGGGATGTCAGCGATGCCTTGCCACTGCGCGACTTCGGGCTGACCCAGATGCAGGTCACCCGGCGGCTGGCCAGCTTCGAGGCGCACCCGGTGCTGGCGGTCGTATCCACCTACGGCGACCAACGGCGGCACTGGCTGCGGGCCGGCATGGCGATGGAGCGGGTGCTGCTCACCGCGACCGTACGCGGGCTGGCGACCACGCCGATGACGCAGCCGCTGGAGCTGCCCCGGTTGCGGCCACTGCTCTGCGATCCGGACGAGGGCCGGGTGGCACAGGTGATCCTGCGGCTCGGGTACGGTCGGCCGGCCGCCGGGTCGCCCCGCCGCCCGCTCGCCGAGTTCCTCATCTGAACCTGGAGCACGTCGCTGCCACCGCGAGCAACGTCTTTCCTGGACGATCACGTGGCCCGGGGTCGGCAACGGCCCCGGGCCACGAGTCAACTCACTGCCAGACGTCGCTGATGGTGCTGGCGCTGCAGGCGTTCGCGGTGCAGGCCAGGCCGTACAGGTCTTCGAGGGTACGCAGCAGCGAATAGTGCGTGATGCGCTCAGCGTAGCTGCCGGGCCTGACCGACTGTCCATAGAAGACAGTGAAGATGTGGTTGCCACTCAAGCTGTTGTCCTCGTCGAACGTGGCGATCAGCAGGCTGTTGTGTGTCGTCGCCCACTGCGCGTAGGCGTCGATGTT
>JAFMQQ010000350.1 GCA_017354595.1 Micromonosporaceae bacterium | reverse complement strand
CCCGATCGGGTCGGGCCGAAGAAGATACCCGGCAAGCAAGGCGAACCTCGCCATACGCCAACATATAGCGTCGCTGCCCCGGCCGGCACGGGAGGTTGGCCGGGACATCGGACGACTACTGTGGGTGGCGCACTGCTGGCGTGGAGTTGGACCGGTCCAGGGTCCGATCGAGCCGGTTCGGGCCGGGGCAGCCCGGCCGGGCGCGGCAGACCTAGGAGTCCAGTGTGGACGATCGGCCCGGGCGCAGGTAGCAGACATCGGTCGACCAGCGCGCGAAGCCGAGCTTCCGGTACAGTCCCACCGCTCGCGGGTTCGCCTCGTCCACATAGAGCATCACCTGGTCCAGGCCGCGGCCGCGCAGGTACCGCAGCCCGGCCAGGGTCAGCGCGCTGCCCAGCCCGAGGCCCTGTGCCACCGGGTCGACACCCAGCACGTACACCTCGCCGATCGGCGCGTGATGGTGCGCCTGCGGGTCATCCGGATGCAGCGCGCCATGCACCTTGGTCCAGTGGAACCCGACGAGTTCACCGGCGCGTTCGGCGAGCAGGAAACCGTCCGGGTCGAACCACGGCTCGGTCATCCTGACCTTCAGGTCGGTGAGGGTCCACCCACCCTGGTCGGGCAGGTCGGCGAAGGCGCGCGCATTCAGCCGTACCCACGCCTGCTCATCCTGGCCGACCCGGAACGGCCGCAACGTGACCCCGGGCGGAAGCTCCGGCGGCTCGATCGGCGCGAAGAGGGAGCGGCGCATCTGGAGCAGTACCCGGTGCCGCTCGAACCCTTCGGAGAGGGCCAGCGCCGCCGCCGAGGGGTGGTCGCCGTGCGCCCACAGCCGCAGCCGCGCGGCCTTGTCGTGCTCTGCCGCCGCGGCCGCCGCCGCCGTCACCAGCGCACGGCCCAGGCCACGCCGGCGGCGCATCGGGTGTACCACCAGCTCCGCGCTCGCCCCCTCGACGACATCGGTGGTGTCCACGTGGGCATAGCCGACCAGCCTGCCGCTGTTCTGCGCGGGGTTGTCAAACACGAGCAGGTGTACCGCGGGCGCGTCACCGCCGTGGCGCAGGTGCAGCACCACGTGTTCGGAGAGCGGGTAGGCGCCGTCGGCGTCGCCCGCCGCGTCGGCCAGCGTGAGGACCCGGTCCACCTGGTTCGAGTCGAGGTGGTCGGCGCGGACGACCGGGATGGTCGTGGTCACGCCGCCACCGTAGCGGCTTCAGGGGTGATCAGCTCAGGGTCATCTCCCGGAGCTCGCCGGCCGGCACCGCTTTGGGCAGGTCGGGCTCGGGCAGCACCCGGGCGGACGGCACGACGAACTTGTACCCGACCTGGCGCACCGTCCCGATCATCGACTCGTACTCCGAACCGAGCTTGGCGCGCAGCCGCCGCACATGTACGTCGACCGTGCGGGTACCGCCGAAGTAGTCGTAGCCCCAGACCTCGCGGAGCAACTGGTCCCGGGTGAACACCCGGCCCGGATGCTGGGCGAGGAACTTCAGCAGCTCGAACTCCTTGTAGGTCAGGTCGAGCGGGCGCCCCTTGAGCTTCGCCGCGTAGGTGTCGGGATCGATGGTCAGCTCGCCGGCCCGGATCATCCCGCCGTCACCCGCCGCCGCGGCGCCCAGCCGGCCGACCGCGAGCCGCAGCCGCGCCTCGATCTCGGCCGGCCCGGCCGAGGCGAGCACGATGTCGTCGACGCCCCAGTCGGCGGAGAGTGCGACCAGGCCGGACTCGGAGACCACCGCGAGCAGCGGCACTCCCAGGCCGGTCGCGTGCAGCATCCGGGAGGTGGCCCGGGCATCGGCCAGCTCACTGCGCGCGTCGACGAGTACGACATCGGGTGATGGGCCGGCGACCAGGGTCCGTACGTCGCGTGGTGCGGTGCGTACCGAATGGGGGAGCAGGTCAAGCGCGGGTAAAATGCTCGCCGGTTCGCCGGCGCGGGTGCCGGTCAACAACAGGATTTCCACGCTGTGGGTCCTTCCGTCGGTCGCCATCCCGGCGTCGCTGACGGGCAGGTTGAGCCTTGAGAATAACGGAAGCCCGGCCCGAACTCACCCCCGGCCGACCGTCGCGTTCGCGCGGACCGGCGTGACTCTGGCACGATCGGTGGCGTGCCTCCGACGACTCCACCGGCGAGCGGACCACCCGGCGGCCGGGAAGGCTGGGCGCGCCCGGCTCCGCCCGGGGTGATGCCGCCCGGGGGAAGGCCGTCTGGGGCGGCGATGCCGTCTGGAGGAATGGCGCCCGGGGCAATGCCGCCCGGGGCCATGACCGAGCCGCGGATGAACGTGCCCTGGTTGGAGCAGCAGCGGCAGCGGCTGCGGCCGCACCGGCGCCGGGCCAGGGCCGGGCAGCAGACCGGACTCGATCCCAGCAAGCAGTCCGAACTGCCCAGCTGGCTCGCCGGACAGGAGACCGGCGGCACCGCTCCGGCCCGCCGGGTGGTCTCCCTCTCGGTCGCGGTCTTCGCCGCCCTGCTCGGGTTCGGTCTGGTGGTGGGGGCCAACACGCAGCCGGCCTCGTACGCCCTGGTGATCTTCGGGGCGCAGGGGCTGTTCGTACTCTCCTGGACGGTGGCGACCAGGCCGCCCGGGGTGAAGGTGGTATCCGCGGTCGGGCTGCTCGCCGCGGCCGGCGCCGACCTCGGCGCGGCGTCGACCCAGCACCCGTCGCTGACACCGCTCGGCCTGGTCACCGCGGCCGCCCTCGGCGCCGGCGTGGTCGGCCAACTGCTGCGCGGCGCCGGCCGTAGCCGGGTCACCGAGTCGTTGAGCGCCACCGTGCTGGTGGTGATCGGGGTGGTCTGCCTGGCCTCCCTGATCGTGCTGAGCCGGCACCTGGCGGGTACCCAGTCGATCGAGGCGTGCCTGCTCGCCGCGGGCGTCGCGGTGGTGGTGGCCCGGCTCACCGATGTGCTACTGCCCGCGCCGCGGACCAGCCCGCAGGTCGCGCGCGGCTGGATCGGCGTGGTACTGGGCGCCATGGCCGGTACCGTCGCCGCCGGGTTCGCCGGTTCCTACCTGGTCGGGCTGGAACCGCGGCCGACCGTGATCGCCGGCTTCGTCACCGCGATGTGTGCCATCATGGCCGACCTGGCGGTCTCGTACGTGCAGGCCAGCAGGGAGCTGGAGGGCGAGCCGTCGGCGCTGTGGGTGGCCCGGCACATGCAGGGGCCACTGGCCGGCTTCGCGCTCGCGGCACCGGCGGTGTACGTGTTGAGCGTGCTGATCCTGGTGCGCGGATTGTGACTCGGCGGACTGGGGTATAGGACTGCATGGTGGCCGGGACCGAGTACGACTACGTGACGGGCACATCGCGAACGCGGCACAAGCGCCGCGGGCGCCGGCTCGGGACCGTCCTGCTGGTCCTGCTGCTGGTGCTGGTCGCCCTGCTGGTCGTCGCCGACCGGGTGGCCGCGTACGCCGCCTCCCGCACGATCGCCGATCAGGCGCAGCAGCAACTGGTGGCGCAGCACGTACACAGCCCGGACAAGCCGACCGTATCGGTGGACGGCTTCCCGTTCCTGACCCAGGTCGCGGCCGGCAGGTACCAGAAGGTGGTCATCCACTCGACCCACCTGACCAGTACCGACCTGCCCGGCGTGGTCCTGGACCGGCTGGACGTGACAGCGACGGGCATCAATGCCAGTACGAGCGCCCTGCTGAACGGGAACGGCTCGATCACCGCCGACCACATCGACGGTACGGCCACCCTCGGCTGGAACTCGGTGACCAAGCTGATGGTCGACTCCGCCAACACCTCGGATCTGCAAGGAGTGAGCGTCTCCTCGGTCTCCGACGGCGAGGTCCAGCTGCGCGCGCCGGTGGACCTGCTGGGTACCTCGACCACCGTGGTCGCCACCGGCCAGCTGGTCGTCTCCGGTACCTCGGTCAAGGTGAAGATCACCAAGATCGACACCGAGGGCGGGAACGTGCCTCCCGGCATGAGGGACCTGCTCGCCTCGCTGCGCAGCGCGTTCGCGGTGACGGTACGGATCCCGCCGCTGCCGTACCACCTGAAGGTCAGCGCGGTGCACCCGACCCCGGTTGGCATCGCGGTCACCGCGTTCGCCGACAACGTGCCGCTCTCCTCGGCGGCGGCGCACCAGTGAGCCACGTCGCCCTGCGCGTTGTGCGACAGGTGATGGTCCAGTTGCGCGGTGGTAGGCTCCGGCGCATGAGCCCGCTGGTCGACCGCGCGCCGGTTGTGGCGCGACCCGTTCCCGGCGCTCTGCTGCTCACCAAGCGCCGGCCGATCGACTTCGGCCGGGTCGCCACCTGCCTCTGTCGTCTCGTTCCCTGACGACGGCGCCCGAACACCTCGCGCAACCGGTTCGACGGCG
>JAFMQQ010000349.1 GCA_017354595.1 Micromonosporaceae bacterium | reverse complement strand
CCAGGGCAACCGTGGCGCGCCGGTTCAGGTAGCTCGCTACCGCGGCACCGGTGAGCATCGGACCGTACGTGGTGAGGTTGCGCCCGAAGCGACGCAGCAGCCGGTCCCGCAGTTCCCGGCGGACCGCCGTTCCGACGATCGCGGTGAGGCCCATCCCGGGCAGCGTCGGGTTGACCCCGCGACGCTGCGCCCACGCCTGTACCAGGGCCAGCCCGCGCTGGGCTCCGGTGCCCTGCAACGGCTGGCCGTACACCTCGTGAAGTTCGCCGATCAGCTTGACCTCTACCGCCACAACGACCACCGTCTCGGCCGCCAGCAGTACGGGCGCGGAGAGCAGCGTCGGCGTAGCCACCCACTCGACCGCCGCGACACCGCCACCCGCCGCGCCGACCGCGGCCGTGGTCCTGGCTGCGTTGCGCACCAACCGGTCGGCAAGCGCGTCGCGGTCCAGCCCTGGGAAGTGCCGTTGCAGCGTGGCCAGGTTTCGCACCGGCAGGTGCGGAGCGATATCGCCGACCGTATCGGCGACCCAGCGCATCGCGGCTCGCGGCCGGAACAGGTCGACGATGCCGCGCAGCCGGACCTGGTTGGCCAGCCGCCCGAGCAGCCGCCGGCGCTCGCTCGGTTCCAGGTCGTCGGAGGTCAGCGCGGCGACGGTACCGGAAAGGTCGGTGGTGTCCGCCTCCGGCTCGAGTGCCTTCGATCGCGTTTCCGGCTCGGGCGTGCCGTTCTGGGGCGCGCCCGGCTCTGGCTCACTCATCGCGCCTCCGCAGCGTCCCGTACCTGGCTGCGCTGCCAGGTTTCGATAGCGGCGCGGCCCCGTTGCCGCGGCGCAGACTGTCCATGATCTGTCAGACGCATTCCCGACAGATCATGTCGCCGTTCCGCTCGACCGCCAACTGGCTGCGATGATGCACCAGAAAGCAGCGCGAGCAGCGAAATTCATCGGCCTGCATCGGCAGGACCTTGACCGTCAGCTCCTCGTCGGCGAGGTCGGCGCCGGGCAGCTCAAAGCTCTCCGCGACTTCCGCCTCGTCCACATCCACGACAGCGGACTGCGCATCCACCCGCCGTGCCTTGAGCTCCTCCAAGCTGTCCTCGCCGAGGTCGACCTCGTCGCGACGCGGAGCGTCGTAGTCGGTGGCCATCGGTGTCACACTCCCGTTCCCAATCGCGCCCGGTTACCGCCAGACGAACGTGTCTGCTGCCCGCCTGCGGCGCCGAATAATCCCGCTGGCGCCCACCGCGAGCAAGCCCGTTGTCGAGCAGTACGCACGGCCGCGAAACTACCTCGGCGAGCGCGGTACCCTACCGCGCTCGCGCGAGTTTGTACGCTCCAGCACGCCCTGTTGTTCCCACTGTGACTCAGGTGACACAAAGGTAGTTGTCCATGCGGCGCGACGCACGGGCCGGGATTGTCAGCGCGACGGAGTTTCGGGGGTTAACCTCGGCGACGTACCCGACGTGGCGGTGAGGTAGCGAATGAGTCTGGCACGGATACGCTCGCTGGTCCTGCTGTCGGTACTGGTGCTTTGCGCGATCATCCTGGTCGGGGTGGCGGTCGCTCGGGACAAGCAGACGCGGACCGACTATGGCGGCAAGGAGTGCCCGGCCGGGCTGGTTCCGATCGCCACCCGACCGTTGCCGGATGAGAGCAAGATAAAGATCAACATCCTCAACGGGAACGGCGCCCCGGGACTGGGCAGCCAGATCGCCAGCGAGCTACACAACCGCGGCTTCAGCGTCAGCCCGCCCAAGGACACCAAGCGGTACGCGAAGGTCGCCCGGGTGACCTACGGACCGAAGACGGTCGCCGCCGCGACCGTGGTCGACGCGTACTTCCTCGGCGACGCGGATATGCAGTTCGACATCAAGCGCACGAACGACGTGATCGACGTGACAATCGGGCGGAAGTTCGTCTCGCTCGGCACGCCGACCGACGTGCACCAGGCGATCGCCGCGTTGGGCAACCCATCGCCGCCGCCGGGTACCTGCGACATCTCACCCTGACCCGCCGAGCCTAGGGCCCGCCGGCCGCGTCGAAGGCGACCAGGGCATCATGCAACTGCCGGTACACGCCGGGCGGTGCGGCCAGCACCAGGTCTGGACCGGGCGGCTGCCCGGCGAGTCCACTGACCACCAGTCCGGCCTCGGCCGCGACCAGCCCACCCGCCGCGTGGTCCCAGGCGGACAGGCCCTTCTCGAAGTACGCGTCGAACCGCCCCTCCGCCGCGAAGCACAGGTCGAGCGAGGCCGCCCCGAACCGGCGGATGTCGCGTACCAGTGGCAGCAGCCCGGCCAGTACCCGCGCCTGGTGCGCCCGACGCGCCGCGGCGTACCCGAAGCCGGTGGCGACCAGGGTCTGACTCAGCTCGGTCACCGCCGAACAGGCCAACCGGTGGCCGGACCGGTACGCGCCACCGCCCCGTACCGCCGTCCACTGCTCACCGGTCGCGGCGTTGCGTACCACGCCCGCCACCACCAGGCCGTCGCGCTCCGCCGCCAGCGACACGGCATACTGCGGCAGGCCGTAGAGGTAGTTCACCGTGCCGTCGATCGGGTCCAGGATCCACCGGACCCGGCCGGCCTCGGATGCTGGCTCGGGCATGCCCTCCCGGCGCGCGCCAGCGGTGCCAGTGCCAGCGGTGGAATGCTCGCCCGACTCCTCGCCCAGCACCGCGTCGCCCGGCCGGCGGGTACGCAGCGCGTCGATGACGTAGGCCTCCGCGGCCCGGTCGGCCGCGGTCACCACGTCCGTCCGGGTGCTCTTCGTCGACACGTCGGCGATCGCCTCGGTACGCATCGCCAGTACGAGGTCGGCGGCGCCTCGTACCACGTCCACTGCGATCGTCAGCAGCTCACCGGCGTCAGACACGCCAACCATCCTGCCGGCTGCGCCGAGGCATCCGGCGCGCCGGTATGCCCACTCGAACGCCGGGACGGCGCTACAATTCACGCTGCCTAGACACCTCGGATCGGCCCGCCGCACGGCAAAGCTGGTCCAGGTGTGCGGGACCCCCACATTTGGACATGGAAGGTCCGAGCACTCGGCGAGCAGGCCTTCTGCGCGCTACGTTGGCCGGACCGGCACATGCACGCTATTCGCCACCGGAAGGTCGTTCGTGACAGAAGCCCGCCAATCCGGCGCCGAGATCCGCATCCTCGCAGACGAGCTCGCCGCTCGGGCCGCCGGCTCCGGTGGCCAGTTGACGTCGGCCGAGGTCGCCCAGGCCGTCCAAGACGCGGAGGTGAACTCGAGCCAGGTGAAGAAGCTGCTGCGGACGCTGGCCGAGGCGGGCGTGACCGTCGCGGTCGACGACTCGACCCACGTTCGGCGCAGGGTCGCGGCCGCCCGGGCCGCGACACCCGCGTCGAAGGCCACCACCGCCAAGGCCTCCCCGGCCCGGCCCGCACCCGCCCGCAAGGGTGCCGAGCCGGCCGAGGCGACGAAGTCGTCGACGAAGCGCCCCGCCCCGAAACAGGCACCAGGCCCGACACCGGGCGAGCAGAGACCACTCAAGGTGGTACCCGACCGTCCGGTACGTTCGGCGAAAGCCGGTACGGCGAAGGACCACGCGGCCAAGCAGGTAACCGCTGAGGCTGCCGCCATCGCAGAGGTGGTGGTCGCTGAAGCGATCGTGGCTGAGCTGGGTGTGGAACCGGCCGGCAGGCAGCCGACGGCGAAGTCCGCCAAATCCGGCAAGGCGGCGCGCGCTGCCGCGGGACCCGCAGAAGGCGCCCCGGCAGACGGCGCCGCGCCCACGGCCCCGGCCGACCCGGACGCAATCGCCAAGGGCGAGATCGAGATCGAGGACGCCGACATCGACCCCGAGGTTCTCGCGGCCGAGCTGGAGGATGTCGTCGTCGAAGATCCCCCGGAACTGGCCGCCGAGGCCGAAGCCGACGCGACCGCCGATGCCGACGACTTCGACTGGGACGACGAGGAGTCCGAGGCGCTCAAGCAGGCCCGCCGCGACGCGGAGCTGACCGCATCGGCCGACTCGGTACGCGCCTACCTGAAGCAGATCGGCAAGGTACCGCTGCTCAACGCCGAGCAGGAGGTTGAGCTCGCCAAGCGGATCGAGGCCGGGCTGTATGCCGGCGAGCGGCTGCGCGCCGCTGAGGAGGGCGAGGAGAAGCTCCCCACGCCGATGAACCGCGACCTGCTGTGGATCTCGCGGGACGGCGAACGGGCCAAGAACCACCTGCTGGAGGCGAACCTGCGGCTGGTGGTCTCGCTCGCCAAGCGGTACACCGGGCGTGGCATGGCCTTCCTCGACCTGATCCAGGAGGGCAACCTGGGCCTGATCCGGGCGGTGGAGAAGTTCGACTACACCAAGGG
>JAFMQQ010000348.1 GCA_017354595.1 Micromonosporaceae bacterium | reverse complement strand
ATCGCGGCCGCCGCGCCAGACGGGCGGGTGCGCCGGGTGGCCGCGATCGCCTCCGGGGTGTTCGCGCTGACCGTACTCCCCGATGGCCTGTGGCCGAGCCTGTCGAGTATCTTCTCGGCCGTGCAGGGCGGGCTGCTCGCGCTGTTGACCGTGGCGTACCTGAGCAACGTTCCGCGACAGGCGGCGGAGCGCCAGCGGACGGCTGCGATCGGCCCGGGCCCGCTGGATCCGGCCCTGATAGATCCCCGCCTACCGGTACGGCCGGGACGGGGCCCGCTGTGACCACCCGCCGGCGCGTGTGCCTGCTCGCCGGCTCGGCGGCGGCGGTCGCCGCGTTCCTGGTCGTCATTCCCGGCCGGCGTGGCTGGTTCGACGTCAGCGTGTACCACGCCGCGGTCCGGCAATGGCTGTTTGGTCACGGCGGCATCTACGACTACGTGGTGCCGGGAAAGCCGTACGGCTTCACCTATCCGCCGTTCGCGGCGGTCTGCATGGTGCCACTGGCCGTGGTCGGCCGGTACGCCGCGATCGCGCTGATGGTCTCGGTGAGTATCGTCGCCGCGGGGCTGATCTGCTACTGGCTGGTCGACCCGATCGCCCGGCGCCATGGCTGGAGCCGCTGGTTCACCGTCGGAGTCGCCGGCTGCCTGTTCGCCGCCTACGGCCCGACCCGTGACACGATCTCCTTCGGGCAGGTCAACCTGATCCTGCTCGCGATCGTCCTGGCCGACCAGCGCTTCCTGGTCGGCCGCGGGCACTGGCTGGGCGGTATCGGCATCGGCCTGGCCGCGGCGATCAAGCTGACCCCGGCGGTATTCATCGGCTACCTGCTGCTGACCGGTAAGCGCCGGGCGGCCGGTGTCGCGGCGGCGACCGCGGTCGGTGCCACGGCGCTGGCCGCCCTCATCGCGCCCGGTTCCTCGTGGACCTTCTGGACCAGTGCGCTCTGGCAGACCGACCGGGTGGGCCAACTGTCCTATGTGTCCAATCAGTCGCTGATGGGACTGGTGGCCCGGCTGGATCCGGTACACCCGTCCAGGATCTTGTGGGCGCTCGCGATCGTGGCCGTGCTCTCGGTCTGGGCGTACCGCAGCCGCGCGGCGGTCGCCTCCGGGCAGGACGGGGTCGCGTTCGCACTGGCCTGTGTCGTGGCCTGCCTACTCAGCCCGGTCACCTGGGTGCACCATCTGGTCTGGCTGCTGCCGGCGCTGGCGTTGCTGTTCGACGCGGGCCTTCGGGCCGGGGCGCGTCGGGCCCGGGCCGCGCTGCTCGGTGCGGCCGGCCTCGCCTACGTGATCCTCTCCAGCAGCCTGGTCTGGCTCTGGTCGACCGGCCCCGGCGTGGCCGACCATCCGGCCGGCCTGACCGGCTTCCTCGGCAGCAACGCGTACGTCTGGGTCTGTCTCGGCCTGCTGCTGTTGCTGCCGCGCCAGACGGCCGCCGCGCCGACCGATGAGTTTGTCGCAGGCCGGTGGTCTACTCGGGCGACAACCGAGGAGGCGGAGACAGATGACCGGATCAGAGACCCAGACCTACACGATCGAGGCACCCGGAGCGACCCTCAGCTACGACCTGCGGCCGGTCGCCAATAGCAGCGCGCCGCCACTGTTCCTGATGGCCTCGCCCATGGGCGCGGCCGGCATGGCCAGCCTGGCCGCGCGGTTCACCGACCGGACCGTGATCACCTACGACCCGCGCGGGGCGGAGCGCAGCAAGCGAACCGACGGTGCCAGCCAGACCACAGTGGAGGAGCACGCCGACGACCTGCATCGGGTGATCTCCGCTGTGGGTGGCGGGCCGGTGGACCTGTTCGGCAGCAGTGGCGGTGCGGTCAACGGGCTGGCTCTGGTGGCCCGGCATCCGGAGCAGGTACGCACCTATGTAGCACACGAGCCACCGGCGCTGCTGCTGTTGCCAGATCACGAGGCACTGGCAACGGCGGTCGCCATCCACGAGACATACCAGCGGTCCGGCGTCGGTCCAGCGATGGCGAAGTTCATCGCGCTGGCCAGCCTCAACGGTCCGGTCCCGGAGGGCTACGCAGACCAACCCGTGGATCCCGCCCAGTTCGGGCTGCCGACGCAGGACGACGGCTCGCGGGACGACCCGCTGGTCGGGCAGAACATGATCTCCTGTTCGCACTACCAGCACGACTTCGACGCGCTCCGGTCGGCATCGACCCGGATCGTCATCGGGGTCGGCGCCGAGTCGAAGGATGGGATCGCGGGCCGAGCGGGAGCAGCTGTTGCGGAGCGGCTCGGCATCCAGCCGGTCGTCTTTCCCAGCCACCACGCCGGTTTCCTCGGCGGCGAGTACGGCACCGCCGGTGACCCGGACGGATTCGCCGAGACGCTGCACAAAGTGCTCGCCGGCTGACCGGCGCCTTGCAAGGTTGAGCCGGCCCGGGAGACCCCGGGCCGGCTCAACCGGTGTCACGCGGTGATCAGGCGTTGAGCGCCGCGACGACCTCGGTCGCCATGCCCCGCTCGCCGGCGGCGTTGGGGTGCATCGGCGCGGACGGGTTGCTCGGGATCAGCCCCTCGACCCAGCGCACGCTGCTGCTCTTGCATGCGTCGTGCCCGATCGAGGGAGTGTATGTGTCGACGAAGAGCGCACCGTTCGCGGCCGCTACGCCGGAGAGCATGCTGTTCAGGGACTTCTCGGTGCTGCGCAGGTACGGCGTGTCACCGAAGGCGATCGGTACGGTCGGCCAGCAGCCGGAGCCGGTGTCTGGCAGCAGTGCCGGGTACCCGAGCACGAGCACGCGGGCACCGGGTGCCGCCGCGTGTACCGCTTGCAGCACCGTAGTGACCTTCGGTGCTGTATCCGCGATCCGGGCCTGCAACTGGTCCGTGCCGCCGGCGGTGAAGTGCTTCGTGCACGGCGAGCCGAACGGGTTGCTCAGGCTCTCCTCGGCGCAGGTGGTGATGATGTCGGAGAAGCCGATGTCGTTGCCACCGATCTGTACCGTGACCAGCGCGCTGCTGGCGGTCACCGCGGCGAGCTGGGCGGGTACCTGGATACCGAGCTCACCGCTGCCGGGTGCCAGGATGTCGCCAGTGGTGGCACCGCCGCAGCTGACATCCTTGAATTCCGAAGAGTGGATGGTCGCAGCGACCAGCGACGGGTAGTTGTGGTCCGAGCGGACGCAGTTGAGGTCGACCTGGTTCGGGATGAACGGACCGGAGGTGTACGAGTCGCCGAGGGCGACGTACCGGCCGGGTGGCGCGGCGGCGTTGGCCGCAGCGGGGATGCCGACCACGATCGACGCGACGAGCGCGACCGTGGCAGCGGCGGTGGGAACGCGGCGCATGGCTCTCCCGGGGCAGAAGTTACTGGACGGTACCCCGGGATTCTGCCGTCATGTTCTTATCTATGTCAATGCGCAGATCAGGCCGGCCGGTCAGAAGGTGAACCGGGTGGCGTCCACGTCCAGTTGGTCCCAGGCGAGCACCAGCGCCGGCCGCAGCCGCCACACGCCGTCGGCGAACCGTTGCGTGGTCGCCTTGTACTCCGGGTACTTCTCGTTCATGACTTCGGCGAGCCGGACCGCCTCGCCGGTGGCGAGCGTGACGAACTCGGCGGTGCCCTCCACGATGACGGCGGATTCGGGGTCGGCGAGGTTCATCGCCACCCGCGGATCGGATAGCAGGTTGCGCTGGTGGATCGCCTCCGGTGCACCGCCGAAGTACCACAGGTCGGCGAGCCAGATCCCGTCCAGCGGCACCACATGCGGCCGGCCATCCGGCCGGGTGGTGGCCAGCCAGTAGCGTCTGGCCTCCGCCAGGCGGCGCCGCACGGCGGTCCAGTCGAGCAGTCTCCGGTCGGGTCCCGCGTACCCTGGCGGCAGGTGCATCTGGGCGGCTGTGGGCGTCATGGCGCACAGTATGCCGGAACAGGAAGACAACCGTGACCGATTTCGATGGCACCTCTGGGCAGGCGTACCGGGAGGCGATCTGCGCGATCGGCAGGCGGCTGTGGCAGCGGGGGATGGCCGACGCGGGCAGTGGCAACATCTCGGTACGGCTGGGGCCTGACCGGTACCTGTGCACGCCGACCGGTGTCAGCAAAGGCTTTCTGCGCCCGGAGGACCTGCCGGTGGTGGACGGCAGTGGATCCACTGTGGACGGTCAGACCCGGCCGTCATCGGAGATCCGGATGCACCTGCGGGTGTACCGGGTGGACCCGACCGTGGCCGCGGTGGTGCACGCGCACCCGGTGTACGCCACGGCGTGGGCGATCAAGGGTGAGGCGATCTGCGGCCGGTTGCTGCCGGAGACGGCGGTACTGCTGCCCGAGGTGCCAGTGGCGGCGTACGGGACACCATCCACCGAGGCGGTACCCGACTCGGT
>JAFMQQ010000347.1 GCA_017354595.1 Micromonosporaceae bacterium | reverse complement strand
TGAACCAGGCCGCGGCCGCGGCGGTGGCCGCGGACGGCTCCGCGCAGCCGCTGCTCGACCGTACCGCCGTGACGCAGTACCGCGCCCGGCTCGCCGAGTTGCGGGACGCGATCGACCGGCTGGAGCAGGCGGGTGGTGACCGGCGCGCGACGCGGTTGCGCGCTGAACGCGACTGGCTGCTCGCGGAGCTTTCGCACGCGACCGGGCTGGCCGGCCGTACTCGCCGTTTCACCGACGGGGCGGAACGGGCCAGGCTGGCGGTGGGTAAGGCGATCCGGCGGGCGATCGACCGGGTGGAGGCGGTGGATCCGGTGATCGGCGCGCATCTGCGAGACAGTGTCCACACTGGACTGCGCTGCATCTACCGGCCGGTCTGAGGCGGCAACGGGCAAAGGCCCGCCGGCATGACCACCCGGCCGGGCCGTGCCCGGCGGCCGGTCCACGGCGGCGCAAACAAGCAGAGCGGTGCGTCAGCTACGGTGGGCGCCGGCGCGTAGCTCGGCCGGGGTGCGCCCGTACTCCCGGAGGAAGGCGCGGTGGAAGCTGCTGACGTTAGGGAAGCCGGCCTCGACCGCGACGTCGATCACCCGCAGCCCGGCCAGCGCCGGGTCCTGCAGGTCGCGCCAGGCCCGGGTCAGCCGGCGGCGCCGTACCTCCGCCGCGTAGCTGTGCTCGCGGGCGGCGAAGACCGAGTAGAGCAGTCGTACCGACACGCCGATCCGGCGCGCGGTGGCCGGCGGTGACAGATCATCATCGGTAAGATGTTCATCGATGTCATGAAGCGCGGCTGCGTGCAGCCCTTCGTGGCGTACCGGCTTGCCGCGGCCGGTCGCCGACTGGTCCACCGCGACGGCGAGGATTCCACCGGTATGGATCGCCAATCGCGCCGCGGCCTTCTCGGGCAGCTTGTCCTGGGTCAACGTGAGCATGGCATGGCGTACCGCCGCTCCGGCACCGGCTGTGGTATCCACCCGGACCGCGGTCGCCGCCGCGGCGGTGCGCTGCCCGTCGAGCAGTTGCCCGTCGAGCAGCTGCTTGGGCAGGAAGAAGGTGATCTGGCGGAAGTCGTCGTCGAACTCGAAGGAGAACGGCTCGGTGGTGTCCACCATCGCGAGGTCGCCGGGACGCAGCACTGTGGAGCGTCCGTACTGGGTCATCAGGCAGCGGCCGCGCAGCTGGAGGTTGGCGTAGTAGCCGTGCTGCGGACAGCGTGAGATGTCGGCCGAGGTGCGCCGCACACGCTGGCGCTGCGAGTCGATGCGGGCGATATTCGTCTTACCCAGCGGCCACTGGGTCACCGTACCGGTGAAGCCGTCCCGCAGGTCCGACTCCGGCGTCAGATCGAGGAATGCCTGGCAGATCAGTTCCCGCCAGCTGGTGAACTGTGCGCCGCGCGGCGCCCCCGCGACCGACAAGCGTTGCACCCGACCCTCCCATGTGGACTCTTCAGACGGAACCGGCGTACACCCACGAAGGCCCAAAGCCGACCAGGATCACGGCAGCTCGCCGGTTGCACCCACGGCAAGTAGAGTATGCACTCACGGCAACGCCCATCAATCGAGATTCCGACACCCTTGTGGTCATGGAGTTGGCCACCCGATTCACCAAAGAGTTCGAGCTGCGTACCCCGATCGCGCAGGCGGGCATGGCCTTCGTCGGCTCCGGGCCGGATCTGGCCATCGCGGTCAGCGAGGCTGGCGGTCTGGGCAGCCTCGGGGTCGGGTTGATGTCGGCGGCGATGCTCGCGGACACAGTCGAGGCCGTAAAGAAGGGCACCGAACGCCCGGTCAATGTCAACCTCATCACCATCTTCACCGTGCCCGATCAGATCGAGGTGATCGCGGCGGCCGGGGTGGCCGCCGCGTCATTCCACTGGGGACACCCGCCGCGGGCCTGGATCGACCAGTTGCACTCGGCGGGGGTACGCGTGCTCGAGCAGGTCGGCTCGGTCGACGCGGCGCTGTGGGCGGTCGATGACGGGGTGGATGTCGTGGTGGCCCAGGGCTCGGAGGCGGGTGGGCACAACTATGCGACGCTGCCGACCTTCGCGCTGGTACCGCTGGTCGTCGACGCGGTCGCCCCGGCGCTGGTACTGGCGGCGGGCGGTATCGCCGACGGTCGCGGCCTGGCGGCCGCGCTGATGCTCGGCGCCGATGGAGCCTGGGTGGGTACCCGGCTGGTGGCGACCGAGGAGTCGGCCGCGCACCAGGGGTACAAGGACCGGCTGGTGCTCGCCGGCGCCACGCAGACGGTACGCACCGGCATTCTCGGGCCAGAGAACCCGCGGTTCAACCCGATGCGGGTGCTGCGCAACCGGGTGGTACGGGAATGGGCCGGCCGGCCCGACGAGGTACCGGTGGACACCTCCGCCGAGCCAGTGATCGGGCACATGGAGTTGATGGGCCAGCCGGTGGCCATGCACCGGTTCAGCAACCTGGTGCCGGTACAGGATGCGACCACCGGGGACCTGGAACAGATGGCGTTGCCGGCGGGGCAGGGGGTTGGGTTGATCACCGCGGTGGAACCGGCCGCCGCGGTGATCGCCCAGATGACAGCCGACGCTGCCGCGATGCTGGACCGGTACCGGCCCGTGGCGCGGCGCGTGCCTGCGGTCAGGCCGGGACCGGCGTCCCGACAGCGTCCACGCTGAACACGCCGGTGCCGGACTGCAGCAGCACCGAGACCTTCGCCACGCTACGGTCGAGCAGTACGGCCGGCACCAGGTCGGCGTCGGCCTTGACGTCGAAGGTCTGCACAGTCCAGCCCGAACCGCTGGTGCCACCGTGGGTCGCCACCCGGACCACACCGTCGCCGAAGTCGCTGGACAGCAGCAGCCACGTCTTGTTGCCGGTCGATCGGCTGGGGTTGCTGAACACGTGGGCCTCGCCCACTTTGGTCAACTCGATTCGCACGTTGTCCTCCTCCACTGGTAGCTCGGTTGTCGTGCTGGTCGGCGCCGTGCCGGCCTCGCCTGCGAAGTGGGTCGGGCCGACCCGCGCGTCGCGGTCGCAGTCCGCACCGTCGACGCTGATGCCGTTCTGGATCTGCCGCAGGGTCGCCCGGGGCTCCCACTGCCCGGCCGACCAGGCGAAGGTCTGCCACGCGTCATCGACCACCCGGGCGTCCAGGGCGCGCCGCACCGCATGGATCCCGCCGTACACACCGATCCGGTAGCCGGCGGCGTGCACAATGGACTGCGCCGCCCGCAGGTAGGCGTGGCACACATCGGCCTGTCCCGCGGTCTGGTCGAAATCGACCGAGAAGTAGATGGTGCATCCCGCCGGGTACCCCAAGGCCCGCGCCTGGCGTACCGCCTCGGTGGCACTCCTGGTGCCGGTAGCCGCGCCCTGCAACGCCTCGTCGGCGGTGTGCTCCCAGTTGAGGGCCACCTGGATGCCGGCGGCGCGCAGCGACCGGTACTCACTCGCATCGATCACCTTGCCGTTCGGCAGCCAGCTCAGGTACCGGCTGACGAACTGGTATCCACCGGCCTTGATCGCGGAGATGTCCGGCCTGGACCAGGCGTAGTCAAGCCCGTGGTCACGAAGGGCCGACCCCGGATCATGTCCATCCACAGTCGACAGTTGCGCTTCAGTCATCGGTACCGCTCCCTCGCCACGTCTTCCCGGCGGTACCGTCGTGGCCCGCCGTACACAACAAGGGCGTGCCATCCCGTGCCATGCGCGCGGGTAGCTCTACAGCGGGCCTCAGGGCTGCGGGCGCGTCCAAATGACCCACGATAAGCCGAGGAGTCGCACAGAAGTTCGACGCAAGGCTTCCATTCCTGACGCAGCCTCAGGCGGCGCCCATGGGTGTAGTTAGGTCGGCTGGCTACCCGAGCGCAGCTTCGGGACCGCCAGCTCGACCGTGCCGGCCCGGGTATCCCACTCCCGCGACCGGTAGCCATGCGCTGATTGACCCGCTCGCCGGTGCGCTGGCCGTACGGGGCACCGCAGATCGCGTCCGCCTCGGCACTCATCAGCGCATCGGCGAACGTCTTCACAATCGCCCGAAGCAGATCCGGGCTCGCCGACTCCAGCTGCTCGCGCAACACGCCGGCAGGGTCCACACTCCTGGGTGCGGTCATCGGGTTGAAGGACTCCGCGATGACCGTCTCCTACCTCACGACACGCCGATCAACGGCCCGCCGTACACCATCTCCATGGGCGCAACCCCCGGTAGTCACCCGGGGAACTATGCCAGTCGCAGGCGGGCCCCCTTCGCCGTCTACTTTGGACGATCAGCAAAGGTCCACTTGCGACAGTAGGGCCGCGGTTGGATGCGGGTGCGGTGGAGAGTATCGCGATGGCGTGCAGTGTCCATACCGGCAGGGTACGTTGCTGCATAGATCGAAACGACCTA
>JAFMQQ010000346.1 GCA_017354595.1 Micromonosporaceae bacterium | reverse complement strand
GGCCGGCGGCGAGCAGGCCGGCGGCGACCGGCGGCGCGTCGAGCAGGCGGCGCTGGTACGCCACCGCGCCGGTGCGGGTGACCCGCCCCCAGCCGAAGATCACCGGGGTGGCGAGGTCGGCCACCAGTACCACCGTGTCGCCGGTGGCGGCACCGGGTACCGGCAGATCCAGCTGGTCGGCCGCGAACATGCGCTCGCGTTCGTAGCACTCGGCCGGTACCAGCAGGCTCCAGTACCGCATGGTCAGGCCGCCGGCGCCAGTGGCCCGGGCCGGCCGGCGGCCACGTGGCAGCCGGCGAGGTGATCGTCGACCATGCCGGCCGCCTGCATCAGCGCGTACGCGGTCGTCGGGCCGACGAACCGGAACCCGCGCTTCTTCAGGTCACGCGCCATCGCAACCGACTCCGGCGAACTCGCCGGTACCTGCGCCGAACTCGCCGGGCGGCGCCGCGGTGCCGGGGCGTACGACCAGAGCAGTGCGGCGAGTCCGCCATCGAGCTGTGCGGCGGCCCGGGCGTTGGCGAGCGTAGCCTCGATCTTGGCCCGGTTCCGTACGATCCCCGGGTCGCCGAGCAGTCTGTCCACATCGGACGGCTGGTACCCGGCGACCTTCTCGATGACGAAGCCGTCGAAGGCGGCCCGGAACGCCGGCCGCTTGCGCAGGATGGTCAGCCAGGACAGGCCGGACTGGAAGGCCTCCAGGCTCAGCCGCTCAAAGAGTCCGTCGTCGCTGTGGATCGGTTGGCCCCACTCGGTGTCGTGGTAGGCCAGGTAGTCGGGGGTACTCCCGGCCCAGCGGCACCGGGACAGTCCGTCCACACCGACGACGAGATCCACTAGGGCAGGGTACCCGCCTCGACGAGGCGGGCGAAGCGGCGCAGCGCCGCGGTCAGCCCGACCTTGGAACCGGGCCAGAGCACCGGCCACGCCAGCCGCCCGGCCACCCCGGCCGGCAGTTGGAACCACTCGTGCCAGACCACCTGGGTGCGGCCCTCGCGCAGCGGCGTGCAGCGCAACACGCCCGGCCCGCGCAGGTACCGTCCAGTGTGGACGACCCGCACCTCGTACGGCGGATCGACCTTGGTGACTGTCATGCGGTCGCGGAGCACCGCCGGTCCGACGGTGGTGACCGCCTCGATGGTGCTCCCCTCGCCGCCGTCCCCGTCGACGATCCGCACCCGGGTGAACGGGATCCATTCGCCCTGCCGTTCCCAGCGCAGGAATGCGGCGTGCACCTGGTCGGCGGCGGCGTCGATGATGACCGTCGCGGTGACCTCGCCGGCACCGGTAACGGCGTCAGCGGGGATAGCCGCCTCCGGCTCCCGGTCGGGTCCGGTACCCGTCACGGCTTGGCGTCCGGCGCCGTGGCGCCACTGGCCACCCACTCCTGTACCGGGTCGTCTGGCTCTTCTGCCGCCACCGCGGCCGGGCGGGGTTCGATGGCCGGCTCGACCGGTCGCGGTACCGGTCCGGACTCCGGCGAATCCGCCCCGGCCTCGGCCGGCTCCGGCCCGGCGTCCTCCGGTTCCGCCCCGGCGTCCTCCGGTTCCGCCCCGGCCTCGGGTGGCTCGGCCTCGGCCCCGGACGGCTCGCCGGTGGTCGCCGGCCGGGCCGCCTTCTCCCGGGCCTGGCGCAACAGGTCGGCGTCCTCCAACCGACCCTCGCGCAGCGCGGTCACCTCCGCCTCCAGGACGTTGATCAGTTCTTCCTTGTACCCGGTGTCGTACGCCGCCCGGCGCAGCGCCTGATCGACCTGGGCCATCCGGTACCCGCGCACAGACACGTCGAACTGGACCTCGCTGAGATCAGCCTCTATCAATGGCCGCGTGAGCGGGAGGGGGTTTGCCCGGCCGTCCGGCTCGGCTGGCTGCAGCCCATCATCAGCGGAGGTGATGAGGGTATACACGCCGAAGATGAGCGCGGCGACTACCAGCGGAGCCACGACGATCAGGATCAGGAACTGGCCCATGCGTGAAATCGTGGCACGCTTGCCGTGCGCGAGCGAACCCGACTCCCCGGCAACCACGTACGGACAGCCCGCTGTGGTACTCGAAGGCGAAACCAGATGAAACGAGATCCGAGCGGATTGTGCCTGGGTAGGCGGGTCTTCGCCGCCGGTGAGCCCGCCGTCATGGCGATCATCAACCGTACCCCCGATTCCTTCTTCGACCGGGGCGCGACCTTCGCCCCGGACGCGGCGCTGCGGGCCGCGGAGCGGGCGATCGCCGAGGGTGCCGACATCATCGACGTGGGTGGCGTGAAGGCCGGCCCCGGTCCGGAGGTGGATGTGGCCGAGGAGATCCGCCGCACGGTTCCCACGATCGCGGCCCTGCGGGCCGAGTTCCCGGAGATCGTCATCTCCGTCGACACCTGGCGCTCGGCGGTCGCCGCCGAGGCGGTACCGGCCGGCGCGAACCTGATCAACGACGCCTGGGGCGGGGTCGACCCGGACCTCGCCGGTACCGCCGCCGCGACCGGTGCCGGGCTGGTCTGCTGCCACACCGGTGGCCTGGCACCACG
This sequence comes from Micromonosporaceae bacterium, assembly GCA_017354595.1. Classification (GTDB taxonomy): domain Bacteria; phylum Actinomycetota; class Actinomycetes; order Mycobacteriales; family Micromonosporaceae; genus DATEJJ01. The sequence goes on along the minus strand of JAFMQQ010000346.1, from coordinate 1,845 downwards.
TACCCGGTTGCACCGGGCCGCGTACCCGGACGTGGTCGCCGATGTGGTCGCGACCGTGACCGGGCTCGCCGAGCGGGCGGTCGCGGCCGGGGTACCCCGGGAGTCGATCCTCATCGACCCGGCACACGACTTCGGCAAGAACACCTGGCACTCGCTCGCGGTGACCAGGCGGCTGGCGGAGCTGGTCGAGACCGGCTGGCCGGTGCTGGTCGCCCTCTCCAACAAGGACTTCGTGGGCGAGACGCTGGACCTGCCCGTGGGCGACCGGTTGGAGGGCACTCTGGCCGCGACCGCGGTCAGCGCCTGGCTCGGCGCCCGGGTGTTCCGCGCCCACCAGGTACGGCAGACGCGCCGGGTGGTGGACATGGTGGCGGCGATCCGGGCCGACCGGCCACCGGCGGTGGCCCGGCGCGGCCTGGCCTGAGCCGCTGGCCCCGCCCGCTCCGGCACTCGTCTGCCGGAGACCGGACGGGTGGCGCGCCGGGGTGACCGACCGCGGGATAGCAAGCACCGCGGGTGTACCCAACCCGACCGGATCGTGTGTTCAGCCAGGGTATGGGCCGGCAACAGAATGACTCACGTGCGGACCCGTGCGGGGCGTTGCCTACCCGCCGCCAGCCTGGTGCTGGCGGCGCTGAGCGTCGCGGTCGCGATCGGTTCGGCCGCGAGCATCGGATACGCCGCGCCGGTACCGCGGGATACCGGCCCGGTACTGCCCAGCGACCCGGGTCTGGCCAGTGGGCTGGACGCTGGCGACCAGAGCCCGACGCCCGCGCAGACGCCGACCGACCCGCCCAGCCCCACGCCGACCGAGCTGCCACCGGTTTCACCGACCCCCGCGCCGCCGCCCCCGCCAGCACCGCCGCCCGTCCAGGCCACCGGGGCGCCGGTGCTGCGCCTGGTCGTCGCCACCGGCGCAGCCGTCCTGGACGCCTCGTACTGGACCGGGCGGACCGCCACTTCGCTGACCATCACGGTGGCGAACAACGGCAATGTCGCCGCACGGGTACGGCTGCGTACCACGGCGCCGGCCGGGGTCACCCTCAGCGCCGGCGGTTGCGGCGACTCCTGCGACCTGACCGTCGGTCCGGGCCGCCGCCAGTCGGTACGGGTGAATCTCTCGGTATCGCCGCAGGCGTGGCGCCGGGCGCCGCTGACCGGTGGGGTGAGTTTCTCGGCGAGCGCGGCCGGGGTACGGCCGGTGGGCGGCGATACAAACTGGGACGTTGTGTTTCCGCCCGGTCCCCCGACGCCCGGGATCAGTCTCCAGGTCGGCACGGTGGCGCTCGGTGCCGAACCGGAGGCGCCGGGGCGGCTGACGGTACGGGTCGGCAACACCGGCCACCGCCGGGCGAGCGTCACCGTCACGGTGCTGGTACCGCAGGGGGTCAGCTTCGCCGCGCCGCCGGCCGGCTGCGTACAGCACCCGGAGGCCAGGCCGCTCGCGATGGACTGCGCGCTCGGCCGGGTGCCGCCGGGCGGGACCGGCACGCTCACGGTCGGGCTGCTGGTCGACGGGCGCGCCCGGGCGGATTCGCCGCTGGCCGGCCTGGTCCGGGTGGTACTGACGCCGGACGGGCGGGCGCCGATCCGCACCCAGGGCTCGTACCTGATCGTCGCCTCCGGCGCGGGAGTCAGCGCGGGCAACCCGGCCGGTGCCTCCGGCCCGCCGACCGCGTCCGTGGTACGGCACCCGGCGCCGTTGCGCCGTCCGGCCGTGGTCGGGCTGGTCACCGGCGGCTCGCTGGTGCTGCTGGCGGTACTCGCCGGCATGCTGGTGACGCTCACTGGCTGGGGCGTACCCGCCCGGGGCGCGCTGGCGCGGCTGCGCGCGCGGCAGCGTAC
>JAFMQQ010000345.1 GCA_017354595.1 Micromonosporaceae bacterium | reverse complement strand
CCGCGGACGCGCTCGCCGGCTGGGTCGCGGCACAGACCGGCCAGGCACCGCCGGCGCGGTACGACACCCTCGCCGCGGCGCTGGATGGTCAGGCCCGGTCGGGCGGGACCGGCCTGCAGATGGTCGCGGTGTGTACGCCGACGGGGCTGCACGGGGAGGTGGCGGAGCAGGCGATCGCCGCCGGGCTGCACGTGGTCATCGAGAAGCCGCTGGAGGTATCGATGCCTCGGGCGCGCAGCGTCGCCGGGCTGGCGGCGGATGCGGCCCGGCGCGGCCAGGTCTGCTCGGTCATCAGCCAGCACCGGTTCGACCCGGCGTGCGCGGCGGTCGCCGGGGCGGTGGCGGCCGGCCGGTTCGGCCGGCTCACCTCGGGCGTGGCGGACCTCGCCTGGTGGCGGCCGCAGAGCTACTACGACTCGGCGGCCTGGCGGGGAACCTGGGAGCTGGATGGCGGGGGAGCCGTCATGAACCAGGGCATCCACATCGTCGACCTGTTGCTGTGGCTGTTCGGTACGCCGGTCGAGGTGTACGCGCACACCGCCCGGCTGGCGCACCAGCGCGTGCCGATCGAGGACGTGGCGGTGGCGACCGTACGCTTCGACTCGGGCGCCCTGGCGGTACTGCACGCCAGCACGGCGGCGTACCCGGGTGGTGCGATGCGGCTGGGGGTACATGGCGACCGCGGTTCGGCGATCATCCACGATGGACGGTTGGAGTACTTCCACGCGGCCGCGGCGGCGGGTCCCGACAACCCGAGGGACGCGGCCAACCAGGCGGCCGCGCAGGTACCCGCCGGGGAGTTGCGCGGTGCCGGCCCGGCGCCGGATGGCGTCGTCCTGGGCCACCTGCGCCAGTACCAGGATGTGGTGGCGGCCATTGAGGACGGTCGCTCACCGGCCGTCGGTACCGCCGAGGGCCTGCTGGCACTGGCCGTGGTGTGCGCCGTGTACGCCTCGGCGACGGTGGGCCGGCCGGTCGCGGTGGCCGAAGTCCTCGACGGGGGGTACGACGCGGTGACCGTGGCGACGGAGGTTGCCCGGCGATGAGGTTCTCGGTCTTCACCGCGTCCACTCCGGACTGGAGCCCGCAGCAGGCCGCCCGGATCCTGGCCGGCCAGGGATGGGACGGGATCGAGTGGCGGATCACCGACCAGCAGGACGCGCCGGAGCCTGGCTTCTGGGCCGGCAACCGGGCGACCTGGCCGTTGACCGGGCTGGAGGGCAACCTGCCCACGATCGCCCGCGTCACGCGCGAGGCGGGGCTGGAGTTCTCCGCCATCGGCGGCTACGCGCGCAGCAGCGATCAGCCAGACGTCGAACGGCTGCTGGCCGCGACCGCGGCGCTGGGCGCCGGCCGGGTACGGGTCACCATGCCGCAGACCGGCGCCGGCAACTACCGGGAGCTGTTCGCGGCGGTACGGCGGGACCTGGAATGGGTCGCCGCCCGCGCCGCGCACCATCAGGTGATGGCGCTGGTCGAGCTGCACCACCGCACCGTGGTGCCCTCGGCCTCGGCGGCCATCCGGCTGGTGCAGGGGCTGGATCCGGTGCACGTCGGAGTCATCCACGACATCGGCAACCTCGTCATCGAGGGACACGAGGACCACCGCGCCGCCTTCGAGATGCTGGGCGAGTACCTCGCCCACGTGCACGTGAAGAACGTAGCGTGGCGACCGTCCGGGCAGCGGCCGGACGGTTCGACGGTGTGGACGCACGAGTGGGCCACCCTGCGCGAGGGGCAGGCCGACATCGAGGGGTACCTCCGGGCGCTGGACTCGGTCGGGTACGACAACTGGGTCACGGTGGAGGACTTCTCCACGGCGGTACCGCTGGAGCGGCGTACCCGGGACAACCTCGAGTACCTGCGGTCGATCAGCGACCGGGTGCAGGCGAGCTGACGCGCACCCGTCGCGGCCGTAATCTCGTGCACAGAGTCGGCCGTCGTGGCCGCCCGCGGACCTGTCGAGGAGTACCGATGCCCGCAGCACCCGTCACACTCGCCTTCGTCGCCAAGCTGGTCGCCAAGCCGGGCCTGGAGCAGGAAGTCAGCGATCTGCTCACCGGCGCCGTCGACCTGGCCAACGCCGAGGCCGGTACCGTCCACTGGTTCGCGTTGCGGACCGACCCGTCGACCTTCTGGATCGTCGACACCTTCGCCTCGGAGGACGCCCGCCAGGCCCACATCACCGGCGCTATCGCGCAGGCGCTGATGGCCAACGCCGACCGCCTGCTCGCCGTGGCGCCGGAGATCCTGCCGGCCGACGTGCTGGCCGCGAAACCTTCCTGACCGCTTACCGGGTCGGGCCCTCGATGAACGCGGCGGCGTGATCGGCGACCCATTGACGGAACGGTCGCGGCGCGGTGCCGAGGATGTCGAGGACCGTGGAGGTGACGTACGCGGGCCGTCCCACCGTCGCACCCCACGCGGCGAGCAGCATCTCCACCACCGGGCGTGGCCAGCTTCCCTCCGTCTCGCGCCGGAACTCGTCCGGTGACAGCTCGGCAAAGCTGATCGGCCGCCCCAGCACATCGCCGATGATGCGCACCTGCTCCGCCTGGCTCAGTGACTCGGGTCCGGTCAGGACGTAGTCGCCTCCGGCATGCTCGTCGCGGTACAGGGTCCGCGCGGCGACGGCGGCCACGTCGCGATCGTCGACGGGTGCCGTCTCGGCGGCACCGTACGGCCAGCGGACGGTACCGCCGGTGCGGATCGCGCTCGCCCACCAGAACAACACGTTCGACGCGAACATCCCCGGCCGGATGATCGTCGACTCGAGCCCGGTGGCCGCGATCAGGCGCTCGATATCGGCGTGCAGCACCGCCATCGGGTTCGGTTGCCGGAAGAAGGGGTGCGGTGTCTGGTGCGGTGAGGAGAGAAAGACCACCCGCCGCGCGTGGGTTGCCAGCCGCTCGACTACTGGCTGAGCCGTCGTCGGTGTCACGGTCCAGACCAGGAAGACGGAACCGGCACCGCGCAGCCCGGCGTCGAGCGATCCGGGTACGGTCAGGTCGCCGGTGACGACCTCGACATCCGCCGGCAGCCCCGCCTCCGTCGCAATGCGGCGGGTCAGGGCGCGGACCGGTACGCCCGCCTCCAGCAGCAGGTCGACCACGACCCGGCCGACCCGACCGGTCGCCCCGGTGACGAGCACCGGCTTGTCGTATCCGTTCATCTCCGGAGACGCTAGTGGTGCGTCTGCGGGTGCTGTCCTGGGGTTTCCCCTACCCGCACCCGATGGTTGGGCCCATCGCCTGCGGGCCGCGCGATTCCTAGCGTTCAAGGCGTTCTGTTCCCGAATGCCAAGGAGCGCTACCGATGACCATGCCCGCTCTCGAGGTGCGCGGCCTGTCCAGGACCTACGGCACCGGCCCGGCCGCGGTGCCGGCCCTGCGCGGCATCGACCTCGCCTTCGCACCCGGTACCTTCACCGCGGTGATGGGCCCGTCGGGTTCCGGCAAGACCACACTCCTCAGCTGTGCCGGCGCCCTCGAGCGGCCGACCGGTGGCCGGGTGCTGGTCGCCGGAGTCGAGGTCACCAACCTCTCCGAGACCGCCGCCACGAAGCTGCGCCGCGAGCGGATCGGCTTCGTCTTCCAGGACTTCCACCTGTTGCCGTACCTGACCGCCGAACAGAACGTCGGGCTTCCGGTACGGCTGGCCGGCCGGCGGCCGCAGCCGGCGCGGGTACGGGAGCTGCTCGGCCACGTCGGCCTGACCGAGCGGGCCGGGTACCTGCCCACCGAACTCTCCGGCGGGCAGCAGCAGCGGGTCGCGATCGCCCGGGCACTGGTCACCGACCCCGCGGTGATTCTGGCGGACGAGCCGACCGGCGCGCTCGACTCGCGTACGGCACAGCAGATGCTCGCGCTGCTGCGGGCAACGGTCCGGCAGCTGCGCGCGACCGTGGTGATGGTGACGCACGACCCGGTCGCGGCCTCGTACGCCGACGGTGTCGTCTTCCTCATCGATGGCCGGGTGGCCGGGCGGATGGCGAACCCGACCCCGGAGGCGGTCGCCGGCCAGCTCGCCCACCTCGACGACCTGGTGGGATCGAGATGACGGCGTTGGCGCTGCGGTCGCTGCGGCACCGGCCCGCCGCCGCCACCGCCACGTTGGTCGCGGTGCTGCTCGGCACCGCCCTGGTCGGCAGCTTCGCCACCCTGGTACAGACCGGCCTGGCGGCGAGCGGGCCTGACCGGCAGACCTTGATGATCATGGGTGCGGTGGTCGGCGGCTGGGGTGCGATCATCGTGCTCTATTCGGTCGCCGCGACGGTCGGCCTGACCGCCGCCGGACGGGAGGCCGAGACCGGGTTGCTGCGGACGATCGGCGCCACGCCGGGGCAGGTGCGCCGGCTGGTCGGCC
>JAFMQQ010000344.1 GCA_017354595.1 Micromonosporaceae bacterium | reverse complement strand
GGGTAGGGGCCAAGCCGGCTGTAGACCGGGAGATAATGCGCCCGGCGCAGCACGTTGACCGAGTCGATCTGCAGCAGGCCCACCCGGCGCAGCACCCGCCGCAGGTGCCGGCGGTCCGGCACTCCCGAGACAGCCGGGTCGCCGAATCCCTGGGCAGCCAGGGCGATCCGGCGAGCCTGGGCGGCGGAGAGCTCCTCGGGCACCATATGCGGCAGATTAACCGGAAGGTACGACAGAATGCGCTACGGGTGATCAAGCCCGACCAGCGGGCGGGCCGGCTTCTCCTCGGCCGGGACCGGACGGCGGACCCGCTTGATGTTCCGGTCGGGCACCTGCTCCTGCGCCGAGCCCTCGACGGTACCGGTGCCGTCCCGGCTCTCCACCCGCTGACCGGGCAGCAGCACCAGCATCACCACGCTGGCGATCAGGTACGCGTTGCTGCCCAGCAGACCCCAACCGTGGAAGTAGAAGGCGAAGTACCACACCAGCCGGCTGGAGAGCAGGCCGTAGAAGGCGACCAGGAAGACGATCAGCGCGACCCGGCGCCGGCCGGTCGCCCGCAGCGCGCGGGTCACCAGCAGCAGTACCGCCGGCAGCAGCCAGACCAGGTGGTGTACCCAGGTGACCGGGCTGACCAGGCCGGCCGCGACACCGGTGAGGGCCAGTCCGGTACGCAGGTCGCCGGCGCGCGCCAGCCGGTGCGTACGCCAGGCCCAGAAGGCGAGCGTGGCCACCACGAGCACCGCCCACAGGCCCCGGTTCGGGTGCGCCGGATCGAGCCGGGAGACCGCACCCTGCCAGGACTGGTTGGAGATGAAGGAGAGCGTGCCGACCCGGTCGGTGTCCCAGAACGCCGACGTCCAGAACTCGCGCGAAGCGTTGGGCGCCAGGGCCATCGCCAGTACCGTCGCCCCGGCCGCGGTCACCGCCGCCGTCACGGCCGCCCGGAACCTGCGCGCCACCAACAGGTACAGGATGAAGATCCCGGGGGTGAGTTTGATCGCGGTGGCCAGCCCGATCAGTACGCCGCCCAACGGCAGGGTGCGCCACCGCCGGTCCGGCTCGACCAGCAGCACCAGGTCGGCGACGACCAGGAACACCAGCAGTACGTTGACCTGGCCGAAGTTGATCGTTTCGCGGAACGGCTCGAAGATCGCGATCAGTTCCAGGCCGACACAGAGCGAGAACCACATCCGCCAACCGCGCGCCCGGATCGTCGGACCGACCAGCCAGTACAGCACCGCGGCCGTGGCCGCACCGGAGGCCACCCAGCTGATCGTCACCACCGCGATCCAGGGCAGCACCGCCATCGGCAGCATGGTGAGCGCCGCGAACGGCGGATAGGTGAAGCCGTACTTGGTGTTCGGCTTGAGGTAGTCGTAGACCTCGCCGTCGCCGTGCGCCCAGTACCGGATCGCGCCGTAGTAGACCTTCAGGTCGAAGAAGCCGTGCCGCATCGCGAACGCCGCGAGGAAGATGAAGACGCCGACGCCGAGCACGACGAGGGTGGTGACCCGCCTGGCGCGCGGGGGGAGGGCACGCCGAAACCAGAATGCGGTCGCACTCCGGATCGTCTCCACCACCTCTTCGGGTCCCCTCTAGGCTGGCACCATGGCGATCGGGTACGTCCGGCCGGCGAGCGCGACAGACGCCGTCGAGATCGCCCGGATCCAGCTCGCCACCTGGCGCACCGCGTACCGCCGGCTGCTGCCCCGGCACGCCCTCGATGAACTGGACGAGCAGTGGATGGCGCAACGCTGGCGCGAAGCCATCGGACAACCACCGAGCACGGCACACCGGGTCCTGGTCGCGATCGAGCAGTCGACGCAATCCTACCTGCCGGGCTTCGCCGCCTCCGGCCCAGCCGACGAAACCGCGCTGGCGCCAGACGAGACGGCGGAGGCGCTGCGACCGGACCTGGCCGCCATCACCGACCTGCTGGTCGAGCCGCGCTGGCAGCGTCGCGGGCACGGCAGCCGGCTGCTCGCCGCGTGCGTGGACGGCTGGCGGGCCGACGGCATGCGCACCGCGGTCGCCTGGGCGTACGAGGGTGACGAGGCGATGCTCAAGTTCCTCGGTGGCGCCGGCTGGGCCCCGGACGGCGCGACCCGCGCGCTGGACGTGGACGATCGGCTGGTGCCACAGGTACGGCTGCATGTCGCACTGGATGGTGTCGCCGGTGCGGCATAGCTGGAGTGGATTCTCGGCGGTGAGCTGCCTGCTGCTCGCCGGTACCCTGCTCGCGGCGTGTACGACGGCCCAGCTGCCGCTGCCCACCGGCTCGGGCTCGCCGGACCCCTCGCACCCACCGGTCTCGCCGACGCCATCGGTGGAGGCGCTGCGCCCCGCCCCGCACCCGTCGGTGCGCTGCGGCATGCCGACCGCGCCGGCCCGCCAGGTAGTGCTGCGCGCCTCGGACGGCGTCCAGCTGGACGCCACCATCGCCGGTACCGGCAGCCGCGGCGTCGTGCTCGTACCGGAGCTGGGCCGGCAGAGCCTGTGCGGCTGGTGGGACTACGCGACCTTCCTCGCCGGGCGCGGGTACCAGGTGCTGCTCTTCGACCACCGCTGCACCGGATACAGCGGCTGCCCGGTGGGTGGGAGCGCGGCGGTCGGGCTGGTCACCGATATCGAGGCGGCGACGGCGGCGTTGCGCGCGGCCGGGGCGAGCCGGATCGCACTGGTCGGAGCGTCCCAGGGCGGCGCCGAGGTACTGATCGCCGGCGCGCTCGCCCGGTCCGGTACCACCGCACCGGGCGGCCCGGGAGCCTTCGCCGGCGTGAGCGCTGTCGCCGCCTTCTCACCGGACGAGACCGGAGTGCAGCTCGCCGGCCCGCCCTACGCCACCGCGGAGCAGGCGGCGCCGGCGCTGCGCCTGCCGGTCCTGGTTGCCGTGGCACCCGCCGATGCCAACGCCCCGCTCGATCGGGTCCAGGCACTCTTCGCCCGGATCGCCGCACCGGGCAAGCAGTTGGTCGTCGACTCGGCCCAGCCTGGCGTGCACGGCTGGGATCTGCTCAGCGCCGGGCCGGACGGCAAGCGACCGGCGACCAGTGGCAGACTCCTCGCCTTCCTGGCCCGGTACACCGGCTAGCGCCTCAGCTCATGGCGCGGAGCCAGGCGAGTCCGCGCTCGGTCGCCGGGAGGTGCTTCTCCGGTACGGTGAGGAGCCGCTTGGCGATGATTTCGGCGTCGACGAGCGCAGCATCGAGCGGAGCCGCCACGAAGTTCCGGTCCTTTTCACGGAAGCCGCACAGCTTGGCGACGCACAGGTCCTTCTTGTCAAGACACCATCCGATGTACTGCGGTACTCCAGAGGGCGCAGCTGTATTCGGGTTCTGGACCTTGACAAGGCGGTCGCGCCAGCCGTGCGGCAGGACGGCTGTCTCCAGGTCGACCCCATCGATGCTGAAGCCATGCAGTTCTTCGAACGGCGACCACTCACCGGCGACGCCCTCGATCAAGTCGGCGAGGCGTGCGGTCTCAATACCGTCGTCGGCGATCGGCAGTATGTCGACCTCGGCCGACATGGTCGCTTCGGGCGGGAGTTGCGCCTCAGTAAAGGATCCGAGGATGGCTTGCGAGCCGACTACGACCACCGCCGGCCGATCGATGATCTGGCATGCCGTCCTGATGGCGTGCTCAAGCTGGTCACGTCTCATCAGCTCGCTCGCCGGAGGATCTCGGTGCGTTCCTGCTGTGGCAACAGACCGCGCATGGGAGAAACCTCGCGCATCTCCACCGATTCGCTGTCCAGACCGGTCATGACGCGGCGCAGGTCCGACAGGTCGCCGTCGTCGAGCAAACGCTGCCACCGGTCGAGGTTTCGCAGGTGGGGTTGCCCACGCGTGGTCTCCCGTAGGCGTTGCAGGTTATGCAGCATGGTCCTACGCCAATTGGTGAAGGTCTCGGGCGTCAGGTGCATCGCCAGTTGACGGTGAAGCAGCCACGAGCGCTCGGGCGACCGACCCAGCTTCTGTCGCACGGGTCGCCGGACGATCTCCAAGCGATAGCCCATGCACGACAACAGCCGATCGAGCATTCCGTCGCTCATGTGCACCCGCCCGGAGAGGTACTGGCTGATGCTCGGCTGGCGTACACCACTGATCCGGGACAGGTCGGACTGCGTGATGCCAGTCTCCAGCATCACCTCACGCAGTACCTCTTCCCGGCTCGGCACCACGCCACTATAGCAAGTACTGCTATAGTGGGCCACCGCACTGACGGCTAGCGCCGGTCAGGCACCGAGCAGGTCGCCGAGGCCGACCGTCAGGCCGGGGCGGCGTACCACCGACCGGATCGCCAGCAGCACGCCGGGCATGAACGACACGCGGTCGTACGAGTCGTGCCGGATGGTGAGCGTCT
>JAFMQQ010000052.1 GCA_017354595.1 Micromonosporaceae bacterium | reverse complement strand
GGGCGGCACACTGCACGGGCTCTACTGTGGAGGGTCGCTGCGCGACGAGGCCGCCGCGCTGCTCGGCCGCGCAGCCGCCCAGTCCGCCCCGGCCGGGGCCGTCCTGCTCGACCTGGGCGCCGACGAGTACACCCGGGGGCGGCCACATCCGATGGTCGACGGCACGCTGCGGCTGGAGCGGCTCGCCGCGGCGGTGGCGGATCCGGCCTGCTCGGTGATCCTGCTCGATGTGATCCTGGGCCACGCCGCTGATCCGGACCCGGCCGGGTGGCTCGCGCCGGCCATCGCGGCGGCCTGCGCGGCGGGCAAGCTCGTCGCCGTCTCGCTGGTCGGGACGGCCGGCGACCCGCAGGGGCGGGACCGGCAGGCCATCGCGCTGCGCGATGCGGGAGCGGCGGTCTTCGCCGCCAACGCCGACGCGGTCCGGTACGCGATCGCCGTCCGGCCAGGCGCAGCGGCATGAACCCGGCGACCGACCTGCTCTCCGGCGAGCCGCGGGTACTCGCGGTTGGTGCCCGATTGTTCGCCGACGCACTCGGCCAGCAGGCCGCGCCAGCAACGACGGTCGACTGGCGCCCGCCCCCGGAACACCTGACCGACCAGCTGGTACGGCTGGCCGCCGACCCTCGCCGGCCGGCCGCAAACCAGGAGGCGGCGGGCCGGATGCTCGCCGCCGGCGCCACCCTCGTCGATGTGGCACCCGCCGCCGAACTGGTCGGGCTGGCGCCGGGTGAGTTCTGCCATGCCGGCCCGCCGGTCCAGTGGGAGCGGGCCAGCGGCCCGATGCGTGGCGCGCTGGTCGGCGCGATGCTCTTCGAGGGCCTGGCCGACAACCCGGAGCAGGCGCAGCGCCGGCTGGCCGCCGGCCGGGGGGTCTCCTGGGCGCCGTGCCACTCGCGCGGCGGCGTCGGCCCGATGGCGGGCGTGGTCTCGCCGTCGATGTGGGTGTGGGTGGTACGCGACGAGGTGCACGGGCACACCAGTTGGTGCACGCTCAACGAGGGCCTGGGCAAGGTGCTCCGGTACGGCGCCTACTCACCCGAGGTGATCGAACGGTTGCGCTGGATGTCGGCGGTACTCGGGCCGGCGCTGCGTACCGCGGTGCGGGCGCACGGGCCGGTCGACCTCAAGGCACTGATCGGGCAGATGCTGCACATGGGCGACGAGGGGCACAACCGCAACCGCGCCGGTACCCTCATGCTGCTGCGGGAACTGCTGCCGTCGCTGGCCGAGGCCGGCCTGCCCAGCGGCCAGCTCGCCGCCGCGGCCCGGTTCATCGGCGGCAACGACCACTTCTTCCTCAACCTGGTGATGCCCGCCGCCAAGCTGCAGGCGTGGGCCGCCGCCGGGCTGCCCGGTTGCACTCTGGTGACCGCGATGGCACGCAACGGTACCGACTTCGGCATCCAGGTCTCCGGTACCGGCGACACCTGGTACACCGGCCCGGCCGGCGTACCACGCGGGCTGTTCCTGGGCGGGTACGGGCCGGAGGACGCGAATCCGGACATCGGTGACTCGGCGATCACCGAGACAGCCGGACTGGGTGGCTTCGCGATGGCCGGCGCGCCGGCGATCGTACGGTTCGTCGGCGGTACCGTCGCCGACGCACTGCGCGCCAGCCGGGAGATGTACGAGATCACGGTGGCCGAGAACCCTGCGTATACGCTCCCGATACTCGATTTCCGTGGCGTACCGACCGGAGTGGATGTCGCACTGGTGCTGCGTACCGGAATTCTTCCGCAGATCAACACCGGTATCGCGGGACGGGTGGCCGGGACCGGGCAGGTGGGTGCCGGACTGGTCAATCCACCCGTGGAGTGCTTCGCCGCGGCGCTTGCCGGTCTGGCCGCGGCGGCTCCACCCGGCCCACGGTCGGATCCACAGTAGACACCCAGTGTTGCCTCGTCGCAGAGCGCACTGGTCGCGACACGACCTGCGTGTTACGAGATCTTTAATCTGACCCGAAGGTCGTGACGCATGGCCCTAATGCTGGTAGACACATACGAGTGATGCATCGGCGGCGCTATTACGCATGTTCACTGTCTGTGGTGGGGCGACCTACACAGTCGCAATGGACCGTGCGAAAAGCCAATGGTACGGTCACATCGGTACAAGTGAATGCACAGGTGACCACACACGAGGAGCTCATCGATCGTATGTCGCCGAGTCCACTTCACCGGCCAGGCAGGCGGAAGATCGAGGGATCATGGCGGTAGCGAAAGGTAGCCAATCCGGTCTTGCGACCGGAGGGGCCACGACACACTCCGGGCCACCGGTGGGCATCCTGCTACTGGCCGTCGGCGGCCTCGTGCTGCTGGGCGGCGGGGTGGCGAGCCTTACCAGGCCGGGCTTGGCGGCGCTCGGGTACGCGCACTACGTCCTCGAGTTCTACATCGGTGTCGTCAGCCTGGTGGCGCTCTCGATCGCGGTGATGCTCGGTGTCGCCGCGACCGACCGCACGGTGCTGATGATCCGGCACCGGGTCCTGCTGCAGGCGTTCCACCGGAGCATGGCGGTGACCTCGGTGGTCGCCCTCGGCATCCACGTGCTGCTGAAGATTCTCGAGGCGCACGCCTCGGTGATCGACGCCTTCGTACCGTTCTTCAATCCCGGCCGGACCGTCTACATCGGCCTTGGCACCATCGCCAGCTACTTCATGCTGATCGTCACCTGGACCGGAGTCATCCGCGGCAGGTTCGCCGGCGCCAAGCACCCGGGCATGTGGCGGGCGCTGCACGCCACCGCCTACATGGCCTGGCCGTTCGCCCTCCTGCACGGACTGCTCGCCGGGCGCCCCGCCAAGACCTGGGTGATCGTCAGCTACATCCTCTGCCTCCTGCTGGTCTTCATCGGCCTGCTGATCCGGGGCGCGATGTACTGGGGCCGCCGGGTGAAGGCGCCAAAGGCGACCACCACCGGAGCCATCAAGCCGGTGGGCAAGCTGGCTCCGCTGCCGCCGGTCACGGCACCGCCGGCGGCGGCCCTGGAGTCGGTACAGATGGAGCGGTCGGCGCCGCGCCGCCAGATCGCCGACCGGCCACGCCCGCCCCGCCGCGCACTGCCCGCGGCTTACCAGGAGGCTCCTTACCAGGAGGATCGTTGGGCGGACGACTACCCCGTCGAAGCGCCCCGGGAACAGCCGCCGCCACCACGACGGCGCGCCCTGGACGAGTCCCGCATCATCAGCGCCGCGCCCCCGTCCGGCCCCGTATCGCCACGGGCGTCGGTCTCCGGCGGGCAGCGGCGGCCACGCAACGCCCAGCAGAATCCGGCCACACAGACCGGTCGTATCCCAACCCCGCCGAGGCGCGCGCGGCACTCGATCGACGACGGCTACCCACCCGAGGACGAGTTCGCCGAGGGCCGCCGGCCGGCCGGGTCACGTGGCGGGTACGGGCGTGACGCCTTCCCGCGCGAAGACCACGGTCGCGACGGCTACGGCCGCAGCTATCCGCGCGACGGCTACGGTCGCGACGAACGCGCCCGTGATGATTACGCCCGTGATGATTACGTGGCGGGCGGCTACGAGGCGCCCCCCGCATACAACGCGCCGGCATACCAGGCCGCGCCCGCGTACCAACCAGAGGTCGGGTACGACGACGAGCCGTCCCGGGCCAGAGGTTCCCGCCGCCGGGCACCCGTACCCGAGCCGGACGAGGACTACTTTGCCGAGGCGCCGCCCCGGCGCCGCCGCCGCTCGATGGATGAGTTCGCCGTCCGGGAGCAGCCCGCTGGCAGGGGCCGGTCGCGCCGCGCCGCTGAGGAGATCTCGGACGAGGAGTTCTGGGCGCACATGAGAGGTGAGGCACTGCGGTGAGTGCGGTCGCTCTGGTAGGTGCGACCTCGAAGGTACCCGCTGTGCACCGTATCGGTCCGGCCCGGCTCACCGCCGGCTTCGACCGGTTCCGCCGGCTGGACCTTCGTGCGCATCACGCTGTCCACGGTGGACTGTGGCCGTTGACCGCCGGTGAGCTGGTCGGTCTGGCCGAGCACATCAACCTGCGCGGTCGGGGCGGCGCGGCCTTCCCGTTCCACAAGAAGGTCCGTGCCGTCGTCGACTCGGCCCGGAAGAAGAACACCTCCACAATCGTGGTGGTCAACGCAACCGAGGGCGAGCCGGCCAGTTGGAAGGACAAGGTGCTGCTGACCCGGGCGCCGCACCTGATCCTGGACGGCGCGGCGGTGGCCGGCCGGGCGTTGCAGGCCGACGAGATCGTGATCGGGGTGACCGACGACGGCATCGGCGCCGAATCGGTACTGCAAGCCCTCGCCGAGCGGCGGATGCCGGCGCCCACCCGGGTTGTACTCATGCCACACCGGTTCATCTCCGGCGAGGGCGGTTCGCTGGTCCGCGGTATCAACGGGGAGACACCGATCCCGCCCGGGATCAAGGTACGCGCCGCGGAGACGGGTGTCGCCGGCCTGCCCACCCTGCTGTCTAACGCGGAGACCTTCTCCCAGCTGGCGATCG
This sequence comes from Micromonosporaceae bacterium, assembly GCA_017354595.1. Lineage (GTDB taxonomy): Bacteria > Actinomycetota > Actinomycetes > Mycobacteriales > Micromonosporaceae > DATEJJ01. Next base: position 6,414 of record JAFMQQ010000052.1, on the reverse strand, counting down.
CGGCCCGGTTGGGCCCGGAGGTGTACGCCGCACTGGGCGACTCGGAGGAGCCGGGTACGGTACTGCTCACCGTCGGCGGCTCGGCGCGGTACCCGTGCGTGGTGGAGACACCGACCGGGGTGGCACTCTCCGAGATCCTCCAGCTCTGCGGGGCGAGCATCGGGCCCGGCGTACTCGCCGGTGGGTTCCACGGCAAGTGGATGTCGCCGGAGATGGTGGACCGGGCGTACGTCTCCAACCACGGGATGACCGACGCGGGCGGCGTACTCGGTGCCGGCATCATGCTGCCGCTGGGCAGCGCGACCTGCCCGATCGGTGAGGTCGCGAAGGTGGTGCACTACCTGGCCGGCGAGTCTGCCGGGCAGTGTGGCCCGTGCCGGCTCGGCCTGCCGGATGTGGCGCGGGCGGTCGCGTCGCTCGCCGACGGCAGTGGCGGCCGGGCCGCCATCGAGCAGATCCGTACCGCGGCCGGGACGGTGAAGGGGCGCGGCGCGTGCAGCCACCCGGACGGTACGGCCCGGTTCGCGACCTCCGCGATCGAGGTCTTCACCGAGGACATCGCCGCGCATGTGCTGCGCGACGGGTGCGGCCAGCCGGTGCGGGGCGTGCTTCCGCTGCCGTCGGTGGAGATGACCTCCGGTGCCAGGCTCGCCGTCGACTGGGCGCGCTGCGACGGACACGGCCTCTGCGCGCACCTCGTACCCGAGCTGATCCGCTTGGACGGCAACGGTTTCCCCAACTTCCCGGACGCGCCCGTACCGGCCTGGCTCGAGGTGGAGGCGCGCAAGGCGGTCAACATGTGCCCGGCGCTGGCGCTGCGGTTGACCCACCCGGCGGCGAAGAAGGAGAAGGACGCGAAGGGTAGCGGCGACCGCAGGCCCGCCCGCCGCTGACCCGGACCCCCGGCCGTCAAACCGTTGGCGGCGCAATTCGTTTGGCGGCGCAATTCGTTGGCGACACTGGGCGGATGGCTGACAGGATGCGTCCTGTGTTGCCGCCAGCGCTTGTCGCAAGCCAGCTCGTCAAGGCGTACCGGCGGGGCAGGGCCGTCGACGGCGTGAGCCTCACCGTGTCGCGGGGCGAGCGGGTCGGCCTGCTCGGCCCCAACGGCGCCGGGAAGACCACCACCCTGCTGATGTGCCTGGGCGCGGTGCGGCCCGACGCCGGTACCGTCGAGATTCTCGGCCACCGGTTGCCGCGGGAGCGGGATCGAGCCATGCGAGGAGTCGGCTTCGCCGCCGGGTACCTGCCGCTGCCCGACCACATGAGAGTCATCGAGTACCTGCGCATGTTCGGCCGGCTGGCCGGGCTGCGCCAGCCGGGGCTGGCGGCGGCCGCGGCGCTGGAGCGCTTCGGCGTGGCGCACCTGGCGCGGGCGATGGGTACCGAACTCTCCAGCGGGCAGAAGACGCTGGTCGGCATCGCCAAGGCGGTACTGCACCGGCCCGACCTTCTGGTCCTCGACGAGCCGACCGCGTCGCTCGACCCGGACGTGGCCCTGCGGGTGCGTACCGCGCTGTGCGAGATCAGCGCCACCGACGGGACCGCGCTGCTGGTCACCAGCCACAACATGGTCGAGGTGGAGCGGCTGTGCGAACGGGTGGTGTTCCTGTCCGCCGGCCGGGTGGTCGCGGACGGCACGTCCGCGCAGATCACCGAGGACTTCGGTCGCGACGATCTCGAAGAGGTATTCCTGCACCTCGCCGGCGTACGAGAGGGAGGCTGAGATGCCAGGACGGCCGGCAACCTTCGGTCCGTTGGCCGCCGGCGTCTGGCGGGTGCTGGCCATCGCCCAGCGGCACGCGTACGTGCTGCGGCGCAGCCCGCACCGGCTCTTCGACGTGGTGGTCTGGCCGGCGGTGGACGTGGTGCTGTTCGGCTCGATCGGTATCTTCGCCGCCAGCCGCTCCGGTACCGGCGCCCAGCAGGTCGCGCTCTACCTGCTGGTGGGTGTGGTGCTGTGGCACGTGGTGTACCAGGCACAGATCGCGCTGGCCACCGGCTTCCTGGAGGAGACCTGGTCGCGCAGCCTGCTCAGCCTGATGGTCACCCCGCTGCGGGAGTGGGAGTACGTCCTGGGCGTGGCACTCTTCGGCCTGGTCAAGCTGGTCTTCGGAGTGGGTGCGGTGGCGCTGATCGCCTGGCTCGCGTACGCCTTCAAGGTGACCAGCGTGGGCTTCGGGCTGATCCCGATCGCCGCGCTGCTGCTCGCGGTCGGCTGGGCCATCGCGCTGTTCGTGATCGGGCTGGTACTGCGCTTCGGCAGCGGTGCCGAGGCACTGGCCTGGGGAATCCTGTTTGTGGTGATGCCGCTCTCGGGCACCTTCTATCCGGTCAGCGCGCTGCCCGGGGTGCTGCGTCCGGTGGCGCAGCTGCTGCCCACCACGCACGCCTTCGCGGCCGGGCGTGCGCTCGCCTCCGGGCAGCCGGTACCGTGGGGCGAATTCGGCATGGCACTCGGCGGCACCACCGCCATGCTCGCCGCCGGGATCGCCTTCCTGGTCTGGATGCTGCGCATCTTCCGGGCCCGGGGGTTCATCACCCGCTACTCGTGATCTTCCCGGCGTCGCTATATTTGCGCCCATGTCAGCAGTGGCCGAACCGTCACCCGTCGCCGATCCAGCTCCGCCGGAGGTCGAGGATTCCGCTACCCCGGTTGCGGAGTCCGCGGCCCCGGTCGAGGCCGCCGAGCCGGTCGCGGAGCCGGCCTACGAGCCGGTCGCGGAGCCGGTCGCCGAGGTCGGGGAGCCGGCAGCCGAGGTCGGGGAGCCGGAACAGCGCCCGGGCGTGGACGGGTCCCGAGCCGCCTGGCGGGCCTCGTTCTTCGCCGGCCTCTGGACCTGGCTCGCCGGCCTGGCGACGTATGCCGCGGTGACCTTCGTTGCCTGGCTACCCTTCGGCGACGCGCCCGGCGTCGCCCAGGCGTACCAGGCGTGGCACCGGTGGGACACCACGTGGTACGTGATCATCGCTGACTCCGGGTACGGCTACGACAAGCGCAGCGCCGCCTTCTTCCCGCTGTACCCGTTGCTGATCCGGTGGTCCAACGCGGTGCTGCCGGGTGGCTCGTTCGAGGCGGCACTGGTGGTGTCGGGACTGGCCTGCCTGGCCGCACTGGTGCTGGTACACCGGCTGACGACCGAGTTCCTCGGCGGCGACATGGCCCGGCGCACCATCTTCTACCTGCTCGCCTTTCCCACCGGTTTCTACCTCGCGGCGGCGTACAACGAATCGTTGTTCGTCGCACTGGCCGCCGGTTCCTTCTACTGCATGCGTCGCGGTCGCTGGTGGATCGCCGGCCTGCTGGCCGGGTTCGCCAGCGCCACCCGGGTGGTGGGTGTGCTGCTCGCCGTCTCGATGCTGTACGAGTACCTGCGCCAGCGTCACTTCTCCGTACGCCGGATCCGGGCGGATCTGCTGGCGTTGCTGCTCGCCCCGGTCGGACTGGTGATTTACGCGCTGTACCTCTGGCACGCCTTCGGCGACCCGCTCTACTTCCAGAAGATGCAGGCCAACTGGTTCCGGTCCGGTTACACAGCGCCCTGGACCACGATCGCGGACACCGGTCGACTCATCGCCAACACCCACCCGATGCTCGGGCCGGACACGGTGCGCAACATCTACAACCTCGCCACCGCTATCGCGGTGCTGGTGCTGCTCGTGATCGCACTCGACAAGCAGTGGGGGATCGGCGGGGAGCAGGCATACATGGTCATCTTCTCCGCGGCGGTGATTCTCATCCCGCTCACCACCCCGATCCACAACGTCTACCCGCTGAGTTCCATGTGGCGCTTCGCCCTGGAATGCCTGCCGGTCTTCATGCTGCTGGCGAAGTTCGGGCGGGACAGACGCTTCGACCGGTTGTACACGATGGTGGTGCTAGCCCTGCAGGGCGTCATGATATTGACGTTCCTGCATGACCAGTTCGTCGCCTGAGAGGCTACCAGTCGACGTTGGCGTACCCGTCGCGGCGGCGATGTCTGGCGAGGCTGGTCAGCAACAGGGCGACGGCGATCAGTCCACCGCCGGTCAGCAGTGACCACCCGGCCAGGCGTGGCAGCCGGAAGCCACCACCGCCACCGGTACCGCCGCCCGCGCCCGCCTGGGGGTGGTACGGCATGGCGCCGATCGTCAGCGTGGTCGCCGGTACCGCGGACGGGTCGATGCCGTCGGCCGCCGGGGGTGCCGCCGCGGACGCGGCGGGCGGATACACCACCGGATCGTGTGCCCCGGTCGGGTGTGTCGCGGTCGGGTGTGTCGCGGGGTGTGGTGTGGCGGGAGCCCCCGTTGTCGACCGGGGTTGCGGAGCAGTCGTTGCGGGCAGGGCGCGCGGGGAGCGCGGCGTGGTACTCGTCGGTGGCACCGAGGGTACCGATCGGGTGGTGGGTGTCGGTCGCGTGGTGGGTGTCGGTCGGGTGGTGGGTGTCGGCCCGGTGGTGGGTGTCGGCCGGCTGGTGGGTGTCGGCCGGCTGGTGGGTGTGGGCCGCGCCGAGGGTGTCGGCCCGGTGGAGGGCGCCGGCGCCGGCAGGTCGGTGAAGGTCGCGTCGACCACGATGCCATCGGCCTTGATCAGATGTACCGGACTCTTGATGCCCAGCAGGTGGTCGCAGCGCAGCGAGGAGAAGCTGCCGTCCAGCCGGGCGGCGAGGAAGGCGAAGAGACTGCTCGCCGTGGCCGGGTCGGGCGAGCGGAAGGGGCGGGTGAGATCCCGGTCGCCGCGCAGCGCGCCGATACCCATGCTGAGCATGGAGCGGCAATACTCCGCGGGCAGCTCGGTCGCGACATCGATCCGGCCCTGGTCCACACCGGTGCGGTACATGTTGACCTTCTGGACGTTGTATCCGTCGCCCACCATCGCCATCGGGTCGTTGAGCGGCACCAGGGCGACCGGCGCCGGTTGCCTTCCGGCGTCCAACTCATTCAGCGCGAGCGACGAGGCGACCGCACCCGGATCGGCCAGGTCGGGCGCGACGTACGGGGTGCAGCCCAGGGCCGGGTCGATGAAGTTCACCACCAGTCCCTCATCGGATCCGTTCGCCACCACCGTGGCGCCGCGGGGCGCCAACGCCGCCTGGTTGGCCGCGGTGTTCTGTGCCGTGCTGCCATCGGGGAGTAGCAGGTAGGTGGAGGTGACGTTGTCGCTCTGGTCCTGGTCCACGATCCGGAAATCACGCGTCGTCGGGCACGGCAACCCGTCCCGGCCGGTGCCCAGTTGTGGAACGTCGAGCATTCCGGCCGCCATCGCGGTATGCGCCGCGGTGAAGAACGCGCCCGCGTTGCAGTATGCGAACTGTCCGAAGATGGAGTCGGCCGCACCGTTGACGCAGTTGCCATCGGCGAGGCTGTTGTCGGTTGACTGTAGTGTCAGGTTGTCCCCATTGAACCCGAACCAGATGCCGACCACGGCACCATTCGGCAGCTGTGGTACCACCGGCGCGGTCGCGGGTCGCGTACCGTCGTCCACGACGAGTGGGTTGTAGACGGACAGCTCACCATTCGCCGGGTCGACAACGGTTGCCTGGACGAAGGCGGCGGTGTCGGGGTTCCCCTCGTGACACGGCCCCAACAACCGGTACGGCGTGGCGAGTCCCTGGTCCGACAAGGGATTGGCCGGGACGACGAGCGTGCAGTTCACCTGGTCGTCCGCGTGCGCGGTGGCGGCCAGCGCGACGCCGGTCCCGCATAGGATCAGTGCGCCGAGGACGGCGAGTGGGCGGAAGCGCGGGGTTTGCCGTCCGGCGCGCCTGATCCGCATGCGGTACCTGATAGATCGTCTTCTGCCGGCCACTCGTCAAACCCTTCGGACGGTTCGCCTTGTGCCTCTGTGTGCCACAGGTAGATAGATAGCCACCTTACTAGTTCCGAAGCAGATTCAACCCCGCCGGCCATTGTTGACTTTCCGTGGCGGTACGAATACACCTACTGCATGCTGACTTCGGTGCCGTTTCTGGGCCAGTTTCGGTGTGCTACCAGGGGATGCTCGAAGACATCAACCATGGTCAAATAGCCGTGTCCGCTGTTGGTGACCGCTTCATTCGGGAGTATCGTCCGCACAGACACCCGATGCCAGGCCTGTCGGTGCCTGGTGGTTGGCGGCACCAAGGAGGCACCGCAGTGAGTTCATACAGCATCACCATCACCACGGACGAGGCGACGAACGCGAGCACGACCCTGCACGCGAACGTCGGCGCCAACGGGCGCATTCTCGAGCTGACGGTCCGAGCCAACGGCCCTGACGGCTTCACTCCGGAGGAGCTTCCTGCGTTTGATCTCAGACGGCTGATCAGTGCGGTCATTCTCGCCGTCCCCGGCTCACCCGTCATCGAGGCGGCGCCGGTTGTCGCGGCCCTGCCGGCGGCCGAATACGCGGCGGCACCGGCTGCCCGCAAGGCCGGCGGCCGGCCGGCCCGCGCC
>JAFMQQ010000343.1 GCA_017354595.1 Micromonosporaceae bacterium | reverse complement strand
GGGCGATACGGCCGCGCGGTGCGCTACTGGTCGCGTTGATCCAGGTGATCGGTACCCACTTCGCGGCGCACAACCAGCTCGGTGCCAGGCCGCTGAACTCGATCGGGTACGCGCTGCTGGTCGCCGGGCCGGTGGCGATGCTGTTCCGGCGCCGGTACCGGATCCCGGCCCTGCTCGTGGCTGGTGCCACGACCGTGGCGTACCTGCTCGTCGGGTACCCGTACGGGCCGGTGTTCCTGGCCGTCCTCGTCATCGCGGTGGGCGGGATCATGGACGGGCACCGCAGGTCGACGTGGATCATCATGGGTGCGGGCTACCTGTCGTTCGTCGCCGTCGGCCTGGCCGTGACCTCGGTGGCCGGCGTCCAGGTGCGCCGGGTCTCACTCGGTGATGTGATCGCGGTTGCGGCGTGGACCCTGGTCGCGCTCGCCGTCGCCGAGGCGGCGCGCAACCGCGCGTCCGCGCTGCGCGAGATCGCCCGTACCCGGGCCGAACAGGAGCGGGGCCGGGAGGAGCAGGAGCGCCGCCGGGCCAGCGAGCAGCGGCTGCTGATCGCCCGCGAGCTGCACGATGTGATCGGTCACCACCTTTCGCTGATCAACGTGCAGGCAGGGGTCGGGCTGCACCTGATGGACGAACGCCCGGAGCAGGCGCGTACCTCGCTGCAGGCGATCAAGCAGGCGAGCGCCGAGGCGCTGCGCGAGGTACGCAGCGTGCTCGGAGCGCTGCGGCCCGAGGACGAGCAGGCGCCGCGTACCCCGGCACCCAGCCTGGCCGACCTGTCCGCTCTGGTGGACAGCGGGGACACCCAGGTGGTGGTGGAGGGCCAGCCGCGGCGGCTGCCGCCAGAACTGGACCGGGCGGCGTACCGCATCATCCAGGAGGCCCTCACCAATGTGCGGCGGCACGCGGGAGCCGGCGCGGTGGCGACGCTGACCATCGGGTACCACCCGGAGGAGCTCACGCTGCGCATCGACGACAACGGCGTGGGTGGCCGGATCGGCGACGGGGGTAGCGGGCTGACCGGTATGCGGGAGCGCGCGACGGCGCTGGGCGGTAGCCTCGCGGCCGGGCCGCTTGCGGCGGGCGGGTTCCGGGTCTCCGCCCGGCTGCCACTGCCGGGCGAGGCGATGGATGGGGAGGGTGGCGGTACCCGATGATCAAGGTCCTGCTCGCCGACGACCAGGCCCTGGTGCGGGCGGGCTTCCGGGCTCTGCTCGATGCGCAGCAGGACATCACCGTGGTGGGCGAGGCGGCCGACGGTGCGCAGGCGGTACGGCTGGCCGCTGAGCACCGGCCCGACGTCGTGTTGATGGACATCCGGATGCCCGGCCTGGACGGCCTGGAGGCGACCCGCCAGATCGCCGCCGACCCCGAACTGGCCTCGGTGCGGATCGTCATCCTGACTACGTTCGATCTGGACGAGTACGTCTTCGAGGCGCTGCGGGTGGGCGCGAGCGGCTTCCTGGTCAAGGACACCGAACCGGTCGAGCTGCTGCGCGGAGTGCGCGCGGTGGCCGCCGGCGACGCGCTGCTCTCACCCGGCGTGACCCGGCGGCTGATCGAGGAGTTCGCCACTCGGGCCCGGATACCGCGCGGCCCCAAGGACCTCAGCATGCTCACCGACCGGGAGCGCGAAGTCATGGCGCTGGTCGGTGCGGGACTGTCCAATGAGGAGATTGCCGAGCGGCTCGTGGTCAGCCCGGCGACGGCGAAGACGCACGTGAGCCGCGCGATGGTCAAGCTGGCCGCCCGCGACCGGGCGCAGCTGGTCGTCTTCGCCTACGAGGCGGGCCTGGTCCGCCCCGGCTGGCTCGGCTGAGCTGGCTCGGCCGACCTGGCTCAGCTGGGCGGCCCAGCCCGCTATCCGGCCGGCGCTTAGGTGAAGCAGCGCCAGGTGGTGGGGTCGCGGATGTCGCCGACCGCGGCGAACGCGGTGCGGTCGTTGAACCGGAACCGGCAGATGGTGGTCGGCGTGAAGGTCTGGCCGTTCCCACCGCCGCAGCTCCACTGGCCACCGTTGAGCTGCGGCGACCGGCCCTGGCAGTAGCCGAAGAGGTCGCCCATGCTCAACGTGCCGAGCAGGCGGGGCGAGCTGGTGGTCCGGCGTGGGGTGGGTGAGCGGTGCGGGCGGCTCGGCGACGGCGCGATGGACAGCGCCGGTGATGGATCCGGCGGTACCACCACCGCGGGCGCGGTGGGGCTCGGTGCGGCGGGGTCGCGGGTGGCCGAGGCCGCCGCGCCGCTCGGCTTCGGTTTTCCGGTCAGGCCGAAGCCCATCATGGCGACCACGGCGAGGGTACCCAGGGCGAGCAGTGCGGCGACGAAGGCCAGCATGCCGCGCTCGGAGGAGGGCAGGCTCTCCGAAGGGCTGGGCTGGGTCTGGGGCGGCTCCGGCTTCTTCCCGGTGACGAAGACCGGCAACACCATCGTCTCGTCGTTGGTGCCGGGTACACCGGCGCGCGGCGGCTCGGGCCGGACCGTCTGCCGGCTCGGGATGCCGGCCGCGGGCGAGGCGCTGGCCGGCGGGATGTTGGCCGGCGGCCGGATGTTGGCGGCCGGCGGGATGTTGGCGGACGGCGGCGTCTCCAGCGGGGAACCAGATCGCTGCGCGGGAATCCGGTACCCGGTCCCTAGGTCATCCGGGGACCAGTCCTGCTGCACCGACACGTATCTCCTTCCGAGCCCGTCGCCCGCCGACACTACACGCCTGCGAGACCGGTACCAGCCGGGAGCACTCGGCCGAGACTACGTCCCCGTGACCGGCGACAGCTAGGGCCGCGCGGCACACTCGTCGATCTCACTCGATGTGCAGACTACGACGACGGTCGGCTGCGCAGCGTCAGCCGGCACCGAGGCTCCGCAGCGACGTGCGCAACGAGTCAGCCAGCGTGGTCTGTAGCGAGCCCTCCCGTTCCCGGTCGTTCACCTTGGTAAGGATGTTCTGCGCCCGACCGGCGACATCCACCTGTGCAGCGTTGCTGATCAGGTCAGACTTCAGGTTGGCGAGCATGTTCTGCAGGTCGGCGTAGGCATCCGAGGTGATCTGGCCCTGCTTCTGCCCGTTGGCGATCTGGTTCTGCATATCGATGACGATGCTCAACGCGGTCGGCTGGGTCGCGGAGGCGACCGGGGAGCGGCTGGCCGAGGTACGGGCGGGCGGGCTCGGGTGTGCGGAGGGCGAGATGCGGGCGTGGCCGTTGCCGGCCGGCCCCGGTGCCGGTACCCGGATCGTGGGCGAGGCGCCATCCCCGACCGGCGCGGGTGACATGCCGGCCGGGACGGGCGGTACGGCCGGATGGCTCCACCCCTTGATGGCCAGCAGTGTCAGCGCGACCGTGGCGACCACGGCCAGCCCGGCGACCAGGTACCAGTGCCAGCGGCGCGGTGGCAGCGGGCGGTCCAGCCGTACGGTCACCGCGTGGCGGCTCGATCCGGTGCTGGTGGTCGTTGTCGCAGCGGGGTCTCCGGTCCCGGATCCCGCACCGAACCCGGGTCGGGGCGTGGCCGGCTCGGCCCGGGCGGTCGGCTCGGCTTGGATCGCGGCCGGATCGGTCGGTGTCCCGGCCGGCTCGGCCGCCGGTCGCTGCGCGGGCGGCAGCTGCGATACGGCGGCGAGGATCCGGGCCACCTCGGCACTGCCCGGCCGCAGCGCGGGATCACGGGACAGGCACCGGGCACACACCTCCGCCACCTCGGGCGGCAGGCCGGGAACCAGCAGGGGGCGTACCGGCGCGTCGCCCCGGTACGCCTCAGCCAGTTCGTCCCAGGTGCTGGCGGCGAACGGCGGCTCGCCGGTGAGCGACTCGTAGAGCAGGGCACCGAGGGCGTACACGTCGGCGGCTGGTGCGGCCGGTGCGTCCGCCAGCCGCTCCGGGGCGACGTACGCCGGGGTGCCGAGCAGCCCGCCGCCGTCCGGGTCGCCCCGCCCGCCGGCGAGGGCGGCGATACCGAAGTCGAGCACCTTGGCGCCGGTGGGAGTGAGCACCACGTTCGGCGGCGCGATGTCCCGGTGCACGATGCCCCGCCGGTGCGCGGCGGCCAGCGCGTCGGCCACCTGCCCGGCGATGCGTACCGCCTCCGGCCAGGCCAGCGGTGCCTCGGCCAGTCGCTGGTGCAGCGTGCGCCCCTCGAGCAGCTCCATAACGACGTACGACACGGTCTCGCCGTCGGGCAGTTCCGCTTCTCCGTAGTCGTACACGTGCGTGATGTGCGGGTGGGAGAGTCGTGCAGCGGAGCGTGCCTCGCGGTAGATTGCAGCGCGGAAGGCGGGATCGGCGGCGATCGGCGCGGCGAGCACCTTGACCGCGACGGGACGGCCGAGCAGGTCGTCGAAGCCCCGCCAGACGACTGACATGCCGCCACTGCCGAGCTGTTCGA